>NZ_JAICZW010000042.1 GCF_029057325.1 Bacteroides sp.
CGCCTACATCCACGAAAGGAAGTATGCCGGAAAAAGTTGTCCGGAGAAGTTGGCCGCCATCCGCCGGGAAATGAAGAAAAACCAAGCAAACGTACTGTTGGTATCGGCATTGGACGAGATAGCCTGGACGCTGAACCTGCGCGGAAACGACGTACATTGCAATCCGGTCGTGGTCAGCTATCTGATAGTCTGCGAGCAGGAAGCGCACTACTTCATCCAGCCCGGCAAAGTGACGGAAGAGGTTTCTGCCTATCTGAAAGAGGCCGGTGTCACCCTCCACGCCTACGAATCGATTGAATCTTTCCTGAAAGAACTGCCGGACAGCTGCATCATGCTCGAAGCAGACAAAACGAATTACGCCGTTTACTCCGCCCTCTCCCCTACCCACCGGATAGTGAACGAATGCTCACCGATAGCTCTGCTGAAAGCCATCCGCAATGAATGCGAAGTGGCCGGCATACGCGCCGCCATGCAACGCGACGGCGTGGCCTTGGTGAAATTCCTGAAATGGCTGGAGGAGGCTGTCTCCGCAGGCAACGAGACAGAGCTAAGCATCGACCGGAAGCTGCATGAATTCCGCGCCGCACAACCGCTCTACAGGGGCGAGAGCTTCGACACCATCGCCGGCTACAAGGAGCACGGCGCCATCGTCCACTACGAAGCCACTCCGGAAAGCGACGTCGCCTTGAAACCGGAAGGTTTCCTGCTGCTCGACTCGGGAGCGCAATACCTGGACGGCACCACCGACATCACCCGTACCATCGCATTGGGAAATCTGACCGAAGAAGAAAAGACGGATTATACTTTAATATTGAAAGGACACATCAACCTCGCCATGGCCGTCTTCCCCGAAGGCACCCGGGGAGCGCAACTGGACGTATTGGCACGCATGCCGATATGGCAACACCGCATGAACTATCTGCACGGCACGGGACACGGCGTAGGCCACTTCCTCAATGTGCACGAAGGGCCGCAAAGCATCCGCATGAATGAAAACCCGGTCGCCTTGCATGCGGGAATGGTCACTTCCAACGAACCGGGCGTTTACAAAGCCGGAAGCCACGGCATACGTACGGAGAACCTGGTGCTGACCGTACCGGCAGGCGAAGGCATGTTCGGTAATTACCTGAAATTCGAGACCATCACCCTCTGCCCCATCTGCAAGAAGGGCATCCTCCCGGAAATGCTGACAGCAGAAGAGATAGCATGGCTGAACAACTACCATCGTCAGGTCTATGAAAAACTGGCGCCAAGCCTGAACAAGGAAGAGCAGAAATGGCTGGAAGAGGCGTGCAGCGAACTAAAATAAAAATACAGAGACACGGAGGCACAGAGATTCTATCTCTCAATCTCCAGACCAATCCTCTGTGTCTCCGTGTCTCTGTGTTCCATCATTAATCACCAATCATTAAACACCCAATAAATGGCACTTATCAAATCAGTAAGAGGCTTCACTCCCGAAATCGGAGAAAATTGCTTTCTGGCAGACAACGCCACCCTCATCGGCGATGTCAAAATGGGACAGGATTGCAGCATCTGGTTCAACACCGTGCTGCGCGGCGATGTCAATTCCATCCGCATCGGCAACGGAGTAAACATCCAAGACGGAAGCGTGCTCCACACTTTGTACGAGAAATCGACCATCGAGATAGGCGATCACGTATCTGTAGGCCACAACGTGACCATCCATGGGGCCACCGTCAAAGACTATGCCCTGATAGGCATGGGAGCCACCATCCTCGACCATGCCGTGATAGGCGAAGGAGCCATCGTAGCCGCCGGTTCACTGGTATTGAGCAATACCGTGATCGAGCCGGGCAGCATCTGGGGAGGGGTACCCGCCAAATTCATCAAGAAAGTGGATCCCGACCAGGCCAAGGAACTGAACCAAAAGATTGCACACAACTATCTGATGTATGCGGGATGGTACAAGAAGAATGAGGTATAAAAAAAATGAAGAATGAAGAAATCTGACAGCGCAGCCAGATTCTTCATTCTTCAATTCTTAACTCTTCTTTTTTCAAATGTTTTCTATCGCACGTTGGATACGCACCAGCGTCTCTTCCTTACCTATCAGTTCGGTAATGTCAAACATGTGCGGGCCTTTACACTCTCCCACCACCGCGAGGCGGAAGGCATTCATCACATTGCCCAAATGATAGCCATGTTCGGTAATCCATCCGATGACGATGTCCTCAGAGGGTTTGGACGAGAAGTCCTCGATGCCGCGCAACACTTCCATGAGTTCGGTCATGATGCGGGGGGTATCTTCCGACCAGCGTTTCTTCACATCCTTTTCAGCGTAGGCTACAGGAGCCACGAAGAAGAAGCGGGTCTGATCCCACAACTCTTTCACAAAGTTGACACGCCCCTTCACCAGCGACACCACTTTGGCAAGGAAGTCATCGCTATAATTGCCGACCGCCACGCCATTGGCCTCCAGCACCGGCTTGAAGAGCGCGGCAATCTCCGCATCGGGCTTCGCCATGATATACTCATGATTGAACCAAATGCCTTTCTTATAATCGAACTTGGCACCCGACTTGCTGCAATGGCTCAAGTCGAACAGCTTCACCAGCTCATCCATCGACATCAATTCCTGGTCGTTGCCCGGATTCCATCCCAACAGCGCCAGAAAGTTGATTACGGCTTCGGGCAGGTAGCCCGATTCGCGATAGCCCGAAGAGACATCGCCCGTCTTGGGGTCGTGCCACTCCAACGGGAACACCGGAAATCCCAGACGGTCGCCGTCGCGCTTGCTCAGTTTGCCGTTTCCCTCGGGCTTCAGCAACAGGGGCAGGTGGGCAAAGGCAGGCATCGTATCTTCCCATCCGAAAGCACGATACAACAACACGTGCAGCGGTGCAGAAGGCAACCACTCCTCGCCACGGATGACGTGCGACACCTCCATCAGATGGTCGTCCACAATGTTGGCCAGGTGATAGGTAGGAAGCTCATCGGCCGACTTATAAAGCACCTTGTCGTCCAGGATGGAAGAGTTGATGACCACTTCGCCCCGAATCAGGTCGTTCACATGCACATCCTCATTCGGCTCTATCTTGAAACGCACCACATACTGCTTGCCGGCCGCAATCAGCTCGTCCACTTCTTCCTTGGGAAGAGTCAGCGAATTGCGCATCTGTATGCGGGTTGAAGCATCGTATTGGAAATTGGCTATTTCCGCACGTTTCGCCTCCAGTTCTGCCGGAGTGTCAAAAGCGATGTAAGCCTTTCCCGCCTCCAACAGAATCTGCACATATTTCTTGTAGATGTCACGGCGTTCCGACTGGCGGTAAGGGCCGTGGTCTCCACCGAAGCTCACTCCCTCGTCAAACGGAATTCCCAACCACTTGAAAGATTCCAGGATATATTCTTCCGCTCCCGGCACAAACCGGTTGGAATCAGTATCTTCAATACGGAATATCAGATCTCCTCCATGCTGACGCGCAAAGAGATAATTGTATAAAGCTGTACGCACACCGCCAATGTGCAACGCCCCCGTAGGACTTGGGGCAAAACGGACTCTGACCTTTCTTTCTGTCATAATCTATCTTAACATATAAATAATTTAGGTGGCAAAATTAATCCTTTTTTTCCACACTATTGTTTTTTTTTGTACTTTTCGCAAAAATTTCAGTTGATATGAGCTATTTCAAGACTAAAAGAGAATTTACACTCAGAGATTTGTTATACAGAGCTTTGATATTTATCGGTACTGTAGGGGCCATTGCCTATTTTCTGCCACGTGACGGCAAGTTCAACTATCAATTTGACATTGACAAGCCTTGGAAATACGGACAGCTGATGGCCACATTCGATTTTCCCATCTACAAATCAGACGATGTGGTGAACCGGGAACAAGACAGCCTCCTGGCCTCCTTCCAACCCTATTTCCAATTGGACAAAAGCGTGGAGAAAAGCGTGCTTTCCAAGCTGAAGACAGACTACCAGAACCATCTGCGCAGCCTGCTTCCCTCCATCGACTACGTCCGCTTTCTGGAACGGAAACTCACGGAAGTATATCGCGCCGGCATCGTCGCTACCGAAGAACTGGCCCAACTGCATAAAGACAGCACCACCGCCCTGATGGTCATCAACGACAAACTGGCCAACCAACAGGACATCGACAAAGTGTATTCGGTGAAAAGTGCCTACAACTACATCCTCACCGCCGACACCGCCCACTATCGCCCGGACATCCTGCGGCAATGCGCGCTGAACGAATACCTGTTTTCCAACCTGACCTACGACGAGCAGCGGACGGAAACCGCCAAGAAGGAGGTGCTCGACAACTACTCATGGGCCAACGGCATCGTGCTGAGCGGACAGAAAATCATCGACCGCGGCGAGATTATCAACCAAGACACCTACAACATCCTCGAAAGCCTCCGGAAAGAGTCCATCAAACGCAGCGAATCCATCGGACAGAAACGATTGATACTGGCCGGACAGGTATTATACGTCAGCCTCTTCATCCTCTGCTTCATGCTCTATCTTGACCTGTTCCGCAAAGACTACTATAAGAGCAGGGGCAGCCTATCCTTGCTCTTCGCCTTGATTATGTTCTACTGCATCATAACTGCCGTCATGGTTGCCAACAACATATTCAATGTCTATATCATCCCGTATGCCATGCTGCCCGTCATCGTGCGGGTATTCCTCGACTCACGCACGGCATTCATCGCGCAAACCACTACCATTCTGATATGCTCCATCTGCCTGCGCTATCCGCATGAGTTCATCTTGCTGCAACTGTCGGCAGGGCTGGTTGCCATCTTCAGCCTGAGAGAACTTTCGCAACGCTCGCACCTGTTCCGGACAGCGCTTCTTGTGATATTGACATACGCCACCGTTTACTTCGCCTTCGAACTGATTACAGAGAACGACCTGACGAAAATCAACGGAAGCATGTACACGTACTTCATCATCAACGGCATCTTGCTGCTGTTTGCCTATCCTCTGCTCTTCCTGGTGGAAAAGACCTTCGGTTTCACCTCCAACGTCACGTTGGTGGAATTGTCCAACATCAACACCAACCTGCTGCGCCGCATGTCCGAGACCGTTCCGGGCACCTTCCAGCACTCCATGCAGGTGGCCAACCTTGCCGCCGAAGCGGCCAACCGCATCGACGCCAAGAGCCAACTGGTACGTACCGGTGCCCTGTATCACGACATCGGAAAAATGGAGAACCCCGCATTCTTCACCGAAAACCAGTTGGGCGGAGTCAACCCACACAAGAATTTAGGATATGAGCAGAGCGCCCAGGTGGTCATCAGCCACGTGACCAACGGACTGAAACTGGCGGAAAAGCACAACCTGCCGAAAGTCATCAAAGACTTCATCACAACCCACCACGGACAAGGGAAAACCAAATACTTCTACATCTCCTGGAAGAACGAACACCCTGACGAAGAGCCCAATGAAGAGGCGTTCACCTACCCCGGCCCCAACCCGTTCACCAAGGAGCAGGCCATCCTGATGATGGCAGACTCTGTGGAAGCGGCTTCGCGCAGCCTGCCCGAATATACCGAGGAAAGCATCAGCAACCTGGTTGAAAAGATTATCGATTCACAAGTGGCGGAGGGATACTTCAAGCAGTGCCCCATCACCTTCAAGGACATCGCTACCGTGAAAACCGTATTCAAAGAAAAACTGAAAACGATTTACCATACTCGCATCAGCTATCCGGAACTGAAAAAGTAGCCTACAGCCTCTCCCCCAACCCCTCCCCAGTAGGGAGGGGAGAAGAGAATGAAATCACTAATCACTATAACACTAAATCAGCATGGAAGTAACACAGAAAGAACAAAAAAGAGCCGAACGACTGCTGCAAAGCCGGCACATCGAGCCTCAACACATCAAGAGTTTCAGCTTTATGCAACGTTACCCGCAAAAGCCTGCCAAGGAACAGCCATCGTCTGCTGTGAAGTACGGGCCGGGCATCCTGACGCTCCATCTGAAAGAGGGGAAAGACAGGGTAATATGCCTGCACCCTTTCCGCCATCCCTCTTCGATGATCCGCTACCTGGTGTCACAAGGAATTCCGTTCGACAACTACATGCCCCGCGAACGCACCGCAACCGAACTGCCGGCCACCACCTACCGACGCCCGTCGCTCTACATGTTCTGGTTCTTCGTCCTGTTCCTGACATTTCTTATAGTAGGTTATTACTCCGTCAGTGGCGAAGTGTGGTGGGGATTCATTCCGGCGACCGTCTCCTTCGTCTTAAGTCTTTTCTTCCTCAACATGCTGATGACACGCTTCTGTTATCTGACACTGGAGAAAGATGCGCTTGTCATACAAAGCGTAGGCAGAACCATCCGCTATCCGTATCGGCAATTGCGGAAAGTAAACTTCGACTTCGCCCGCGAACAAGCCTTCACACACGTCATGGAGCTGCTGGATGACAACTATCGCTACCGGCTGTTCTACATCGGCAGGGTTCCAAGAAAGGAATTGAAAGAAATCGCCGAACGCCTGTCAAAAGCCGGTGTGGATGCCACTTGCAGCCTGAACATCGACAAACGGCACTACCACGACACGTCATCGTTCCTTTAGAGGCCGATGAGCAGTAAAAAGCCATGAGCAAACGGACAGCTTTTCCCGCATGCCGAGAAGCGATTTCACAAAAAGTCGTATCTTTGCCGTCGCGATGAAAAAGTTTGCCGACGTCATATTGCCTCTGCCCCTGCACAGCTGCTTCACCTACTCCCTGCCGGAAGAGTGGGCGGACGAGGTGCAGACGGGCTGCCGGGTGGTAGTGCCATTCGGACGGAAGAAGTATTATACGGCCATCGTGCGTAACGTGCACTACTACGCCCCCACCGACTATGAGGTGAAGGAGGTATCGGCATTGCTGGACACCCGCCCGATACTGCTGCCCGAACAATTCCGGTTCTGGGAATGGATTGCCGATTACTACCTCTGCACGCAAGGCGATGTATATAAGGCGGCACTGCCCTCCGGCCTGAAGCTGGAGAGTGAGACCATCGTGGAGCACAATCCCGACTTTGAGGCCGATGCCCCCCTGTCGGAAAAGGAACAGCAGATACTGGATATGCTCTCCACCAACCCGGAACAATGCGTGACGAAACTGGAAAAAGAGAGCGGCCTCAAAAACATCCTCTCCGTCATCAAGTCCCTGCTCGACAAAGAGGCCATCTTCGTCAAAGAAGAGCTGCGCCGCACCTACAAGCCCAAGACCGAAACCCGCGTGCGCCTGACCGCCGCCGCACGCAACGAGCACCGTCTGCACATCTTCTTCGACGAGCTGCAACGCCGCGCCCCCAAGCAACTGGACCTGCTGATGAAATACATCGAGCTGTCCGGCTTCTTAAGCGGACGGGATGTGAAGGAGGTATCCAAAGCCGAACTGCTGCGCCGAACTGCCGCCACACCGGGCGTATTCAACGGTCTGGTGGAGCGTGGTGTGTTCGAAGTGTACCGGCAGGAAGTGGGACGATTATCCGCAGCTCCGCAGAAAGAGACCGTTTCGGTCAATCCGCTGAACGAACACCAGCAACAGGCCTATCGCTCTATCCTGGAAAGCTTTCAAAGCAAAAACGTCTGCCTGCTACACGGAGTCACCGCAAGCGGCAAGACAGAAATATACATCCACCTGATAGAAGAGACCCTCCGTCAGGGAAAACAAGTGCTCTACCTGCTGCCCGAAATAGCCCTTACCACACAGATTACGGAACGGCTGCAACGGGTCTTCGGTTCCCGTCTGGGCATATACCACTCCAAGTTCCCGGATGCCGAACGGGTGGAAATCTGGCAAAAACAGCTGTCGGACAACGGCTACGACCTCATTCTGGGAGTCCGTTCGTCCATCTTCCTCCCTTTCCGCAACCTCGGTCTGGTGATTGTGGACGAAGAGCATGAGAACACCTACAAGCAGCAAGACCCCGCCCCCCGCTACCACGCCCGCAACGCCGCCATCGTATTGGCCGCCATGTATGGTGCCAAGACATTGCTGGGCACGGCGACCCCCTCCGTCGAGACCTGGCACAACGCCACTACCGGCAAGTACGGATTGGTGGAGCTGAAAGAGCGCTACAAAGCGATACAGCTGCCGGAAATTGTCCCTGTGGACATCAAGGAACTGCACCGCAAGAAGCGAATGAACGGCCCCTTCTCCCCGCTGCTGTTGCAGCATATCCGCGAAGCGCTGGAGCTGAAAGAGCAGGTCATCTTGTTCCAGAACCGCCGTGGCTTTGCTCCGATGATAGAGTGCAACACGTGTGGATGGGTGCCCAAATGCAAGAACTGCGACGTGAGCCTGACCTATCACAAGGGCCTGAACCAGCTGACCTGCCACTACTGCGGCTACACCTATCAACTGCCGCGCGTCTGCCCCGCCTGCGAAGGAGCCGACCTGCGCAACCGGGGATTCGGCACGGAAAAGATAGAAGACGACATCCAAATCCTCTTCCCCGAAGCCCGCGTGGCACGGATGGACCTGGACACCACCCGCACCCGCACCGCCTACGAGCGCATCATCGCCGACTTCGAGCAGGGGAAAACAGATATCCTGATAGGCACCCAGATGGTTTCTAAAGGACTGGACTTCGACCACGTCAGCGTTGTGGGCATCCTCAACGCCGACACGATGCTGAACTATCCCGACTTCCGCGCCTACGAACGTGCCTTCCAGCTGATGGCGCAAGTGGCAGGACGCGCCGGACGGAAAAACAAACGGGGCAAGGTGATACTGCAAACCAAAAGCATCAACCACCCCATCATCCCCCAAGTCATCGCCAACGACTACGAAAGCATGGTGGACGGACAGCTTGCCGAACGGCAGATGTTCCACTACCCGCCCTACTACCGCCTGGTGTACGTCTATCTGAAGAACCGCAACGAGACCCTGCTCGACCTGATGGCACAAACCATGGCAACCAAACTCCGCACTATCTTCGGCAACCGGGTATTGGGTCCCGACAAACCGCCCGTGGCACGCGTGCAGACCCTCTTCATCCGCAAAATCATACTGAAAATAGAGACCAACGCCCCAATGGTCCGCGCCCGCGAACTGCTGGTACAGGTACAGAAAGAGATGATGGCAGAAGATCGGTTCAAGTCGCTGATTGTGTATTATGATGTGGATCCGATGTAAAGGAAAAACTCAAAGTTATGATAAAAAACCAGCCGAGATGCTTTGTAAACTTCTGATAGGAATACAACGGTCAAGGCAGGATCCGCTTTCGATGCCGGAAAGCGAAGTCCGGGGAAAAGGCTGATAGCCTGATATCATGGCGTGAAGCGTAACGACATAAAAAACTTGATTATAAAAGAGAAATATGAAAAAGATACTTTTTGTCTGCCTCGGCAACATTTGCCGTTCCTCCTCCGCAGAAGGAGTGATGAAGCGTCTGGTAGAAGAAGCTGGACGCGAAGATGAGTTTTTAATTGATTCTGCCGGTATCCTCTCCTATCACCAGGGGGAGTTGCCGGATAATCGGATGCGTGCCCATGCCGCCAGACGTGGATACAACCTGACCCACCGTTCGCGCCCCGTGCGCACCGAAGACTTCTATACCTTCGACCTGATTATCGGTATGGACGACCGCAATATTGACGACCTGAAGGAACGTGCCCCTTCGGTGGAAGCATGGAGCAAGATACACCGTATGACAGAGTATTGCACGAAGTTTACATACGCCGACCACGTACCCGACCCTTATTACGGAGGTGCCGAAGGGTTCGAGTACGTATTGGATGTATTGGAAGATGCGTGTGCGGGGTTGCTGGAAAAGTTGTAAGCGTCCCCGCCTACTTCCTAACCAGATATTCATTGAACATGATTCCCGTCACTATCAAGGCGAGGCCGATATAGGTCGCCAGCACAATTTGCTCGCCCAAAATAAGGGCAATAAAGAACAAAGACAGGAAAGGCGACAAATAGCAAAGCTGGTTGATAAGCGCCGGATTAGTGGTTTTCCGCATAGCAAGGCTGAAGAAAATAAAAGGAATACCCATCTCGAATCCGCCGACATACATTCCCGACAAAATGCCGGGCAGCGTATGAAGATTCACGCCCACCACCGCTGCGCCTATCAGCAGATAGCCCGTGCCAAACAGGAAACTCATGAACAGTGCCACACTGCCGTCTGTTTTATCTTTGAACTTGTTGTTTATCATCCAGTACATGGCCCACAGCAAAGAGCTCAAGAACGCCAACAGCAATCCGAACACCGATAGGTTCATACCTTCCGACTGCCCTGTGCCTATCGAAATAAGCGCCACGCCGCTCAATGAAATGAACATACCGATGTACTTCTTCGCCGGTATGGGCTGATGGGCGAACAAGGCAAGCAGGATCAACAGCATAATGGGCCAGATATAGTTGACAGGTTGAGCCACCTGCGCAGGCAGCAGGTCGTAAGCCTTGAACAACACCAGATAATAGGCCACCGGATTCAGCAATCCCAACATAGCGAAATACCCCCACTGCTTGCCGGACAATTCCGCCACCTCTTTCCATTTCTTCCGGACGGTGATCAAAAGGGTGAAAATGACCAATGAAGTGCAGCTTGCCACCAAGAGCATTTCAAAATGGGTAAGGTGCATCAACGCAATTTTAAAAGCGGTCGCCACGGTGGACCAACTGAGCACTGCAATGCAGGCGTAAAAAACAGAACTTGTATTATCTTTCATAAAACCATCATAAACTAAGGAGTTACCGAGAATTAAAAATTCTCGGTAACTCCCGAATAGCTGCTATACAATTATTTAGAAGATGTAAGCTGCGGAAACCTGCCAAGTCTTGTTCTTAACGCCAACAGCTTTAACGGCATCCGCAACCTTGAAGCTGTCGCCCAACGGAATCTGATAGTTCACACCCACCTGCAAGTGCTTGATCAACTTCAGACCGGCACCCAGGTTAAGCCCGCATTGCGTCTTACGGTCCACTCCATCCTTTTCTTTCAGATCGAAATAAAAATCGGGACCGGCAGCCAGATAAATACCCAACAAGCTTCCCAAACCAATGGTATATTTCAGATTGACAGGAATCTCGATACCCTGCTGCTTCCAGCCATCCTCTCCTTTCTGCGAGAACAGCAATGCGCCATCCACTCCTAAGCCTACGATAGGAATCGTCACTTCAGCCATCGGACCGATGAAGAAACCGGTGGAATTGTCCTTGTTTCCTTTAACTCCGCCATCCCAATCAATCTTTGTCATATTCACACCGCCTTTTACACCAAACTTCAACAACTGAGCCTGTGCCGGCATAGCCATAAACATACAGCATACGACTGCTACAAAAGCACTAAAAATCTTCTTCATAACTCATTCTTTTTTAAAATTACGCGACAAATATATGTAAAATCTTTCTAAAAGAGCAAGTAGCACAGAAAAATAGATTCATATCCATACCATATTTTGATTATTTTCTTCATCTTTGTAACATAAACATTCATTCCTTAAACAGATTATGATGAAAAAAGAACTATTACTGCTCAGTGCCATCGGTTTATTATCCTTTACAAACCTCCGTGCACAGGAATTCCGGCTACAGCCTACCCCACAGGAATATGTATCCCAACAGGATTCCGTTGACATTCCCCAACAATACCAACTATTGTCCGGCAATTCGCTGAACGGAAAGGCAGCGCTTCCCCTACTCCGCTCCCTGTTGCCGGGAGAAACCGCTCATGCAAAATTCCGTATATATATAGGTACAAAGGACGATAAAGCGGTGAAGAGCTACAAAAACCGCATTCCTCAAAGGTCGGAAGGCTATTACCTGAAAATAGAAAAAGACCGCATCGTCATTGCCGGCTCCGATGAACGAGGCACCTACTACGGCGTGCAGACGCTTGCCCAACTGCTTACGCTACACAAGTTGCCCCTTGCAGAAGTGACCGACTTTCCCGATGTCCCCTACCGTGGCGTGGTGGAAGGCTTCTACGGTACACCGTGGAGCGAGGAAGCCCGAATCCGCCAACTGGAGTTTTACGGACGAAACAAAATGAACGTCTATATCTACGGACCGAAAGACGACCCCTACCACAGCACGCCCAACTGGCGCAAGCCCTACCCGCCCAAAGAAGCCGAACAACTGAAACGACTTGTGGACAAGGCCCGTGAAAACAACGTCATCTTCTATTGGGCTATCCATCCGGGACAGGACATCCGCTGGAACGATGAAGATCGTGCTTTGCTCTTGCAGAAGTTTGAAAATATGTACCAACTGGGCGTACGCGGATTCGCCGTCTTCTTCGACGACATCTCAGGTGAAGGGACCAAGGCTGGCAAACAAGCCGAGCTGCTGAACTACATAGACGATCACTTCGTAAAGATAAAGAAGGATGTGGCCCCCTTAGTAATGTGTCCTACGGAATACAACAAGTCATGGGCGAACGTAAAAGGCGGCTACCTGACCACCCTCGGCGACCAGCTGAACAAAGGCATCGAAATCATGTGGACCGGCAACAGGGTCATCGCCACCATAGACAAGCCTTCCATGGAATTCATCAATCCGCTGCTGAAACGCAAAGCGTATATCTGGTGGAACTTCCCCGTATCCGACTACGTGCGCGACCATCTGTTGCTGGGTGCCGTCTATGGTAACGGACTTGACATCAAAGACGAATTGGCGGCATTTGTCTCCAATCCGATGGAGTATGCCGAAGCTTCCAAAATCGCGCTCTATAGTGTGGCCGACTATACCTGGAATATGGAGAAGTATGACAGCAACGTTTCCTGGGAACACGCCATCCGGGACTTGATGCCACTCCATGCCGAATACCTGAAAACCTTCGCCGCCCACAACTCCGATTTGGGCAAGAACGGGCATGGTTTCCGCCGCGAAGAGTCCACAGCTCTTCAGCCTGCCCTCGCCGCCCTGCTGAAAAGCTATCAGGAGAACGGAAAGGCTGCCGATGATGCCTACCGGCAAGTGGCCGAAGAGTGCCGCAAAATTATCCTATCGGCAGATATGCTGCTTGCTTCCGGCAATGAGAACCGTCCGCTTATCGACGAAATCAGGCCATGGCTCGACCAGTTCAAGCTGGTGGGAGAATATGGAGAAACCGTCTTAAACATGATTCGCCAACAGGCGCAAAAGGAGGCTTTCGCCCAAAGCCATGCGCACGCACAAGCCTTGCAAACACTGATGACAGACAACGATGCCCGCTATCCGCAAGGTGTGAAGAGCGGAAGCGGACAATTGATGCCGACTTTCGACGCGCTGTTTGAGGCCTCCACGAAGCAATACAACGAACGCTTCCACACCACACTAAACGCACGTGCCATCTATTCACCTTATACATTGGAAAGCAACGTGACACAACTCGCCCTGCTCCCCACCCAGCAAAAGGGAAAAGAAGGTAGCATCACACCTTCCAACGAAGTCATCAACTGGCAAGCAGGCGGTTCGCTGACTCTTTCAATGGACCATCCGCGCATCCTCTCTTCTTTAAGAATAGATTTAGGCACATCGGAAGAGACATACGCAAACTTCAAACTGGAGACAAGCCTTGACGGTGAAGAGTGGCAACCCGCAACCCTGCAAACTGTATGGAAAGGCTACACCACGAAGCAAGCGGACGTGAAAGGACGGAAAGTGATGAAGATCAGACTGACAAACATTTCCGACAACGAACAAAAAGTCTATTTCAAGACATTCCGATTGACAGAATAAATTAGAGTGATAAAGTGATAGAGTGGTAAGGTGATAGAGTGGTAAGGCGATAATGAAAATAAATTGCACTACCACTACCACTCTACCACCTTATCACTTTAAAACATTATCATTTTAAAACTATGAAACTGAACAAAATCATATCCCTTTGCCTCCTTATGGCAAGCTGTACGGGCGGTCTGAGTGCCGCCGAACGTACTTATGACCTCTCCCAAATGGGCTTGAAAGCCAACAGCAAAAAGAACGCAAGTCCTATCTTGCAACGAATCGTCAACCGTATTAAATCCGAATGCGCTCCGGAAGACAGCATCATCTTACGCTTTGCGAAAGGAAAGTATCTCTTTCAGGAAGCAGGTGCCGCTGAACGTACCTATTACATCTCCAACCATGACCAGACCAATCCTAAAAAAGTCGGCATCAACTTGGAAGGCTTCAAACACCTGACACTGGATGGCAACGATGCCGAACTCATCTTCCACGGACGGATGTTGCCACTGGCATTGCTCAACTCCGAGAACTGCACCCTGCGCAACTTCAGCATCGACTTTGCCAATCCGCACATCTCCCAAATCGAGGTAGTAGAGAACGATGCCGAAAAGGGCATCACTTTCGTACCTGCCCCTTGGGTGAAATGGCGCATCAGCAAAGATTCTGTTTTCGAGGCATACGGTGACGGTTGGACAAACCACCCCCGGTATGGAATCGCCTTTGAAGGAGAAACCCGCCACATCGTTTACAACACCAGCGATTTGCCCTGCCCCACCAAAGGAGTGAAGGCAACGGCGGACGGCAAGCTGCTTTCGCCGAACTGGAAAGACAGCCGCCTCGTTCCGGGCACCGTGATAGCCATGCGCGGCTGGGGACGTCCCGCCCCGGGCATCTTCCTTCATCACAACCGCAACACCGTACTGGAGAATGTGAAGGTACACTATGCCGAGGGCATGGGTCTGCTTGCACAACTGTGCGAAAACATTACGCTCCGGGCTTTCGGCGTTTGCCTGAAAGGAGCGGATGACCCGCGCTACTTCACCACCCAGGCCGATGCCACCCACTTCTCCGGTTGCAAAGGCAAGATACTCTCTTACGACGGTTTGTATGAAGGTATGATGGACGATGCCATCAACGTACACGGCACCTACCTGAAAGTAGTGAAACGGGTAGATGACCATACCCTCATCGGACGTTATATGCACGACCAGTCGTGGGGTTTTGAATGGGGAGAACCGGGCGACAGCATCCAGTTCATCCGCTCCAACACAATGGACATCATCGGGCAACCCAACAGCATCACCGCCATCGCTCCGGCCGATAAAGAGGAAACGGCAGGCGCACGTATGTTCCAAATCACATTCCGTGACCCCATTGACCCGCAAATCTGTGAAAAGGAGAAGTTCGGCATCGAGAATCTGACGTGGACACCCGAAGTGGTATTCAAAGGAAACACCATCCGCAACAACCGGGCACGGGGCACGCTGTTCAGCACCCCGCAAAAGGTAGTAGTAGAAGAAAATCTCTTCGACCACACTTCGGGAACCGCCATCCTGCTGTGCGGCGATTGCAACGGCTGGTACGAGACGGGGGCATGCCGCAACGTCATCATTCGTAAGAATCGTTTCGTCAATGCGCTGACCAACCAGTTCCAATTCACCAATGCCATCATTTCCATCTATCCCGAAATCCCCAATCTGAAAGGGCAACAACAATATTTCCACGGTGGCAAGGATGACAGCATCATCATCGAAGAGAATGAATTTGATACCTTCGACGCCCCCATCCTCTATGCCAAGTCTGTGGATGGGCTGATATTTCGGAACAACGTCATCAGGAAGAACAACGAATACAAACCTTTCCACTGGAACCAAAACCGCTTCTTGCTGGAAAAGGTGAATCGGGTGAGAATCGATTAAAAAAACGGAGAGGATGTGCGTGAGATATAATTGAGGCACATCCTCTCAACGTATAAACAATGAGCCAATGATAGAAATCAGAAAAACCAGACCGACAGAGTTAGATACGCTCATGGATATTTTCGAGCAGGCCAAACGCATCATGCGAAAAGACGGAAACATGCATCAGTGGAGGGGCAACTACCCTTCTACTGACATCATCAAGAAAGACATCCAAAACGGCCACAGCTACGTATGCCTTGAAAACGGAGAAATCATCGGTACCTTCGCGTTCATCCCGGGCAAAGACCCTACCTACGCGCAGATCTATGAAGGAGAATGGCTGGAAGACACGCTTCCCTACGGTGTCATCCACCGGCTGGCCAGCACAGAAACGAGCAAAGGAGTGGCCAAAGCCTGCCTGCAATGGTGCCATGCCCGGATTCCGAACCTCCGTGCAGACACCCATCGCGACAACCGCATCCTCCAGCATATCCTGAAGAAAGACGGTTTCCACTATTGTGGCATCATCTATCTCGCCAATGGAGACGAACGATTGGCGTTCCAAAGGGTAGAATGACGGCCGGAATGGAGCACTCCCTAAAAAAAAATCAACCGAAAAAGAACAACGAAACAGAAAACGCATTACATTTGCACCCGAAACAAGGAAAGATGCCAGAGTGATCGAATGGACCGGACTCGAAATCCGGCGAACGGCTTTTGCTGTTCCGTGGGTTTGAATCCCACTCTTTCCGCCAGCGGGGTCAGAACTTCCGCTTCAACTCCTCTACTCCTGTCCCCGTGAAATAGTCTTCCACAAAGTCCCAACGCTGTTCGTCCGTCAGTTTATCCGTTCCAAAGAAAAGGGAGAACAACTCTATCTGCTCTTGGAATATCTGCTCGTTATTATCCAAAATCAGGTTACGGTAATCGTCACCGGAAGCGAGTTGCTGCAAGGTGTCCGCATCATGGAAGCGCACAAGGACACAAGGAGTGCCTCCTCCTTCCACACTGAACGAAAGGCAATCGAGCATAGAAAGCAGATTGAGAAGCATGTTCAAATCGGAGAAGGGCGTACAATAGAAAAGTAAGCGATCGCCCTTGCTACCCACAATGCGCTGGCTGAACAGTTTCTGATAGCGGGAAAGCAACAAGTCGAATCCTTTGGTCACTGTGAACGAAAGCTCGTTGGACTCCTTTTTCTTCACACTGCTGATATAGCTCACACTGCGTCCCTCTTCCGTACGGCTCTCCAACAGCGAACCGATGAAACGCTTGGCCGAACGCACATCCATGCCATGCGCTGCAAAAAGGTTGCGCAATTCCTCTTCATCGAAACGACCTTTGGACTTCAACAACGCCGTCTTCAACAAAGTTACCAGATTCTTGAACAGGGCATCCATCCGTTCGCGGATGACAGCGGCATCCTCTTTCAGCAGCACTTCATGCTTGCCCACGGAGACGGCACGCGAACCTTCCCACAAAGTGCCATTATTCAGTTTCTGCTTAAAGTCCTTATAACCGAAATCGGGGAAACGCTCTTCCCACAGGGCTTCCAAACGTGCCTTATAGACACCCTCCTGCCCCTCCACCGGGGTCAGATAATCTTGGAACTCACGGATAAAGGCATCCCCTGTCTTGTCCTGGATATAACCTTCGGTCAGCAAATTCTGAGGACTGACCTCCAGCAGATGCCTGCCGTATCGTTGCGCCAAATCCTCCTCCAGCCACAGCAATGCCGTCTTGATGAATTGTCCCAATTCAGCCTCATACTCCAGTTTGTTTCTGGTTCGGGGCAGCTTTACAATAAACTCAAAATCGGAAAGAGAAACCTGTATCGCGTTTTTCTCCCCTTTCATACGGTAAACCTCCATCAGCTTCCGCAAGATAAGTGCCAACTGCTCTTGCGCAATGTTGCCCGTCTGATGCAGCCGCTTCATATAGTAGAAATCGCGTTCGTGGAAATCGGTAGCGGCGATACCCCGGACATCTGCATCACGCGCCGCACGACCTATCTCCTGAATGTAATCGACAAACGTTCCGGACGGAGCCACGTGATAAACACGGTCGATGTCACTGATATCCACTCCCATACCAAAAGCCTTGGTAGCGACAATCAGTTGCTTGGTTCCCTCCTTAAACTCCCGCACAATCTCAGCCTTCTGCTCTTTGTCCTTCTTGCCGTAATAGGAAGCCACCAAATGCCAGTTTGCAGGCTTCACCCATCCCTTCATACGCATATCAATGCCACCGGCAAAGGGATAGTAGAGCAATGTCTTATGCCCGTCCAGAAAATCATCGATACGGGCAGCCACCACATTCTGCTTGGCTTTGTCGTAGGTTTCTCCCTCTTCAATAGACAGTTGCCGGATATCGAAGCCGATGTTACGGCGCTTCACCGTACCTATATAGAGCATACACGAATCCATCTGCAAGGAGCGGATGGTATCGAATATCATATCATTGCCTCCGTTGGGATTCCATACCGCCGTAGCCGTCAGCGCAAACAGGGGGAAAGCATAACCCAGATTCTTTTTCAGGTCTTTCAAATAACGTCCTAAGAACCAGTAGTCCACCCGAAACTCCTTTCCCCAGGTTGTCACCGTATGCGCCTCATCAATAACGATAAGACCGATGCGACGTTCGCCCACAAAATGCTTGATATCGTATGAGAGAAGCAGCTCCGGCGAAAGATAAAACAGGTCGATCTCTCCCTCACGCACCTGCCGATAGACTTCGGTTTTCTGCTCAGGCGACAGGTCGGACGAAGCGTATGCCACACGGGAATAACCTATATCCTGCAACCCTTCCACCTGATCGACAATCAACGCTTTCAAAGGGGAGATAATGATAGTCAACAAGTTGTACTCCCTTCCCAAATAGATAGCGGGCAACTGGAACAACAGCGACTTTCCGGAACCCGTAGGAGCGGTCAGCAAGATATTGTCCGGATGCGCCTCAGCCTGCTGTGCCTTTTCCACCTCCCGAATCACATTCTCAATCAGTTGCCCTTGCGAAAGGGTGACTTTCTCCTTTCCTTTGAACAAATCATCATAAATCTCCAGTTCTCGGAACTGATTGTAACCATAGACTTCTTTCAACAGGTCTTTTACCGTTTCCCGGCATTTCTCCGGCAAATGTCGCTCTCGCAGTGTGGGCAGTGCGTATGTCGCTCTTTCTTGCATATCTATCATATTAACAGGAGGATATTAAATGAACAAATCACATCGTGATGTGATTGGGCAAAGATACTGATTTTTGAATAAGCGGAGCATATAGCAATCAGTATATTTATAGGGAAACCATGAAATAATGTAAGCGGCACAAGGCTTTCGGTCAACCGCCCCCTTAAAACCAACAGCGGGACGAACAACCTTTCCTTGTTCGTCCCGCTGATGGTTTACGTTTTGACCTATCCGGCAGTTGTCAGTACTCTTCCTCGTTAAAAAAGAAATCTTCCTTACTGGGATAATCGGGCCAGATATCTTCTATGCTTTCATAAATATCGCCTTCATCTTCCATCTCTTGCAAATTCTCTATCACTTCAAGGGGAGCACCCGAGCGCATGGCATAATCTATCAGTTCATCCTTAGTTGCCGGCCAAGGAGCATCTTCCAACTTCGATGCTAATTCCAATGTCCAATACATGATTCTTAGTATTAAAATTGTGAGTATTAAGTTCTATTTCTATTTGAGGGCAAAAGTATAACAATTTATTTCACATACAACTATTATTCCAAAATATTTCAACTTTTTTCTCATCTTGATTCATTTTACGTGAAAGGACGAACAAATAGTCGGACAAACGGTTCATATAAGACAATAGTTCAGCGGTTATCTCCACCTGCTCGGCAAGAGCAAGAATCCGCCGTTCGGCACGCCGACAAACCGTACGGCAAACGTGGCAGACTGCCGCTCCACGGCTTCCACCGGGCAAGATGAAAGCTGCAAGGGGAGGCAAAAGCGCATCCAGACGGTCAATCTCCCGCTCCACCGATTCCACCTGCTCGCCGGTGATGACACTCGCCGCCTTTAATCCGGTTTTTTCCTGATCGGTAGCTAACTGGGAGCCTACCGAAAATAATATGTTTTGCACTTGCTGCAAGAAAACTTTGTCCTGCTCATCAGACAGATAGGTGACAAGCAGCCCCAAGTTGGAGCTCAATTCATCGACTGTGCCATACGCTTCAAGGCGGATATGGGTTTTGGGCACACGGGTACCGCCTACCAGTGAGGTGGTTCCTTTATCGCCGGTTTTGGTATAAATCTTCATAAGGTTGTAACTTTATTTAAAGGAGCTGTCGGGAGTTAGAAGGAGTTATCCGGGGGTTAGAAGCCGATACTCCGATTTGCACAAACCCGGACTATCGGTTTTCAACTGCTCCAACGGAGCGAGGCGGAGTGTGACGGCTCCTTCCAACTCCAGACAGCTTCTTCTCCTTAAACGCCTAAAGACAATCAAAAGTTGACAATATAGTCTTGTTTTATCTTCGTTTTATCAAAGAAAATGATGCCCAGGTCGTAAAGGTCGAACGTAATGCCCGCCTTTTCATCCTGCTGCATACGCTTCCAAAGGGCGACCATCTCAGAAGTGTAGCGAATGCCTTCCACCACAAAGACCGACTTTCCGCACGTGCGGGCGGCACAGACACGAAAGACCTCCTCTACGAATGCAGGACGACGGTAGTCGTGCAGATAAAGGAAGTCAACAGGCACGCCTGCTTCCAGAAACAGCTCCGACAATTCGGTGGCAGCCAGATAGTCCGCCCCCACCTTGCCCGCCTTCAGGTAGAGGGAAGAAGCGGCAAGCGTGCCGGCATCTACCACCACATTCGGTTGGGCCTCGTTCACCAGCCGGAACAAAAGCCGCTTTATCTTCTTCGATTCATATTTCCAGTTCTTGTCCTTCTCCGGTGCCAGCTTCTTCTCCTCTTCGGCCAAATCCTTGTATTTATAATAAGGTGTGCGTTCATAAATCACCTGCGTAATCAGATTGAAAGCAAAGGGAGAATGCACCCCGTAACCGCAACGGTGGCGGAAACGAAGCAACCAGATGAAAGGGCGTTTCAACGCAAGAGTTATATGATTCATAGCTTCATGTCTAAAGATTAGTACAAAGATACGAACAATAAGCGATTAAACGCTATTGCAAAGAGAAAAAGAGAGGCAATTTGCAAGAGCAAATACACGACTTGACAGACACTTGCTCCTGACGTGACAGACACTTGTGTTTGAGACGACAGACACTTGCGTCTGTCCGCTCAGACACAAGTGTCTGTCAAATGGGGTAATAATGGGCTCATTTCAGTTCGAAAGAAACCGCTCCACGTATATCTGTGGAGGAGGCGCCAATGTATGCCTTGAACTTGCCCGGCTCGTATTTCCAGCCAGAGGAGGCCTCATCGTAGAACTTCAAATCATCCGGCGTAAGGGTGAAAGTCACGCTCTTCTCCTCGCCCGGTTCCAATGCGATTTTCGCAAAATGCTTCAGCTCTTTCATGGGGCGAAGCACACTGCACCGGTCGTCACCCACATAGAGCTGCACAACCTCCTTACCGGCAACGCGGCCTGCATTCTTCACGGCGACCGTGACCGTCAGCGTGCCGTCGGCGGCAATGTTTTTGGCGGAAGCCGTCGGCTTGCCATAGGTGAAGGTGGTATAGCTCAGCCCATGCCCAAAGGGAAAGAGTGCCGGGATCTTCTTCGTGTCGTGCCAACGATAGCCTACCAATATGTCTTCCTTATACTCCTGGCGGATGCTGTCGCCCGGATAGCTCAGTTCGCCGAAGGCGTGTGCGCCGCAATCTGTCAACCGGACTGGAAAGGAGAACGGCAGCTTACCGCTGGGATTCACCTCACCGCTCAGCACATCGGCCAACGACTTGCCACCCATAGAGCCAAGGTACCAGCCCTGCACAATGGCGGGGACTTGCGCCACCCACGGCATCTCCACCGCATTGCCACTAAGAAGCACCAGCACAAGGTTCGGGTTCACGCCCGCCAACTCCTGAATCAGTTCATTCTGTCCGAAGGGCAAGCCGTAATCCAGACGGTCGCCGCCTTCACAATCCTGATAATGGTTCTTGTTCAGGCCGCCTACCATTATCACCAAATCTGCCTTCTTCGCCATCTCCACCGCTTCGGCACGCAGGGAATCCGTTATATGCTGCGGAATCTCATCGGCCCGGCCGTACATCGGACGACCGGCAACATAGCCTTGAGCATACGTCACCTTATTGCCATAAACGGCACGCAATCCCTCCAGCGGGGAGATCATATCCTTCACCTTCAGTTCGGAAGAGCCACCACCCTGGTTCAACAGACGGACAGCGTTGTCGCCCACCACCAGGATGTTCCGATACTTATCCGCAGCAACGGGCAACAGCGGAGCACCTTTCTTTTCTGCCGGCGCGTTCTTCAGCAGGACGATGCCTTCGTTGCCAATCTCGCGGGCAGCGGCATAGTGCGCTTCCGTCGCCACCGAACCGAATGGTTTCCGGGTGTTCATCGCCGTACGAAATATCAGGCGAAGGATGCGCGAAGCCTTGTCGTCGATGGTGGACATCGGCACCTTGCCCTCCTTCAGCATCTTCAGGTAGGGATCGGCCAGGTAGTAATCATTGTAGCCGAAAGCGCTTTCGGAAGTCAGGCCGTTGGTGTAAGAGCCCATCTCAATGTCCAATCCGTTGACGGCAGCCTCATAAGTGTCGTGCGCACCGCCCCAGTCGGTAACAACGCAGCCATCGAACTTCCAATCGCCTTTCAGAATTTGGTTCAGTGCAAAGTCGTTGTGGCAGGCATGCTGGCCGCGAATCTGATTGTAAGCTCCCATGATGCTCCACGCACCGCCTTCCACTACCGCCGCCTTGAAAGCGGGCAGATAGATTTCGTGCAAGGCACGGTCGCTGAGATAGACATCGATATGTCCGCGCCACAACTCCTGGTTGTTCAAAGCGTAATGCTTGACGCAAGCCGCCACACCGTTCTTCTGCAATTCCCGGATATAAGGCACGCACATCACGCCTGCCAAATAAGGGTCTTCGCCCATGTATTCAAAGTTACGCCCATTCATCGGCGTTCGGTAGATGTTGACACCGGGTCCCAGCAACACATCCTTCTCGCGATAGCGTGCCTCTTCACCAATGGCTTTGCCATACTTGGCGGACATTTCCGGATTCCAGGTAGCGGCAAGGCATGTCAGGGCGGGGAACGCGGTGATGCTGTCATTCGTCCAGTTGGCATAGCCCCAATCGTTCCAATTGATTTCGGCACGCACGCCGTGAGGACCATCGCTCATCCAAAGTTCGGGAATACCCAGACGGGGAACGCCCGCGCTGCTGAATTTGCTCTGCGCATGGCAAAGGGCCACTTTCTCCTCCAGCGTCATCCGGCTGAGGGCATCTTTCACTCGTGCTTCAAGGGGTTGGGCATCGTCCATATAGACCGGCGTCTGCGCAGAGGCGGCGGTGAGGGCGCATGCAAATAGTAGGGTGGTTAAGAATTTCTGTTTCATACTAAAATGGGGGCCTCTCCCCCGGCCCCTTCCCCGTAGGGAGGGGAGATGGGAGAATAGGATTGTAATGTTGAACGTATTAATTATTTTATACGGGCTTATCTGAGCTATCAAAAGAAAGATTCAGGGAAACCGAAGTCTGAGTACTCTCACACTTCCCCTCCCTACGAGGGAGAAGCATCGTTGCCGTCACCTTCACGTTTCCTTTTTCGCCGTTACTCTGCACTACCAGCAGACATTTCCCGTAGAAGGCTTTGCGGTGGTTGGCTTTGAAGCGTTCCATGGAAATAGGGCTTCCGTTGTCCACGCCGGCAATGAAGCCGGTACCCTCTACAGTGAAAGTGATGTCGTTGTCGGCATTCGGACAGAGGTTTCCGTCCTTGTCCAGAATCTCGACGGTGACGAAACTCAGGTCTTTGCCATCTGCCCGGAGGATGGAACGATCAGGAGTCAGACGGATTTGTGACGGTTCACCGGCGGTACGGATTTCCTGCTCGGCAATCACCTTACCTTCCTTGCGGGAGACGGCTTTCACCATTCCCGGCTCGTACTTCACGCGCCACATCACATGGAAGTCATCCTCTCCCTTGCTGCGAACGCCCTGCGACTGACCGTTGACAAAGAGTTCCACCTCATCGGCATCGTTATAGTATGCCCACATATCGACCTCCTGTCCCGGCGTCCAGTTCCAATGCGGAAAGAGGTGCAACACGGTCTTGTCGGACCGCCACTCGGACTGGTACATATAGTAAACGTCTTTTGGGAAGCCCGCCAGGTCAATGATACCGAAGTAAGAGCTGCGGGCAGGCCAGCCATAAGGGGTAGGCTCGCCGATGTAGTCGAAGCCCGTCCAGATGTATTGTCCGCTGATGAAGCCGTTGTTCTTCACGCGACGCAACGTGCCTTCGTGACGGTTTCCCCAAGGCACATGGCAGTTGTCGTAGGAAGAACAGGAGAACGAAGCATCCTGGAAAGGTTTGTCCCATCGTTCGGGCCAGATGAACATCGAGTCGCTCGGCATGCGGTAGTAGCCGCGGGTCATCAGGGCAGAAACACTTTCTGTCACGATGAACGGCTTATCCGGGAAGTTCTCGGGAACACCTGCAAACCAATCGTCGTGATAGTTGAAACCGATAACATCCAGCGCACCGGAGCGGAAAAGGTGGTTAGCCGGATTCGGCTCGTTGCAGCCCGCCGTCACGGGGCGTGTGGGGTCGAGCGACTTCACCATATCCACCAACTTTTGGGTCAGCAGAGAGTTTACGGACTGTTCACCCTCCTTTGCCAGCCTGTCGGCACCGTGGCCGAAGTTCAATATCAGGTTGGCTTCCTCCAGGCTGAGCGTATCGGCCTGGGCATCGGTCCATTGCTCCAGCACTTCGTTGCCGATGCTCCAGATAAAGACGGAGGGATGGTTGCGGTCGCGCACCACGAGGTCGGTCAGGTCGCGTTCATGCCACTCGTTGAAGTAGCGGGCATAGTCGTGACGGGTCTTCTGCTTGCGCCACATGTCGAAAGTCTCGTCCATCACGATGAAGCCCATGCGGTCACAGAGGTCGAGCAGTTCCGGTGCGGGCGGGTTGTGGGAACAGCGGATACCGTTACAACCCATCTCCTTCAGAATTTCCAATTGGCGCTCTATCGCACGGACATTGACGGCAGCCCCCAAACAACCGAGGTCGTGGTGCATGCAGACACCGTTTATCTTCAGCGGCTCTCCGTTCAGGACGAATCCTTCCCGGGCATCGAAGCGGAAGGTACGTATGCCGGTCGGGGTATAGTAGGTATCCAGCACCTCACCGGTCCGCTTATCTTTGAGGATAGATGCCATCTTATATATATAAGGTGTACGGATGCTCCAGAGATGAGGGTTCCGCACAGAGATTTCCTGCTCCAACTCTTGCGAGGCGGTGGCGGCAATGCTTTGTTCAGCCACCGTTTCGCCCACCACATTTCCTTCCGCATCCAGCAGACACGTCAGCAGGCTGACTTCCGCCTGTGCGTCTTGTCCTGCAACGGCATCATACTGCAACCGGGTACGTATCTTCAGCCGGGCACTGCCTGCCGACACCTCTTCTGCCGTGACGTAAGTTCCCCACTGTGCCACGTGCACCGGATTCAGCTTCGTCAGCCAGACATTGCGGTAAATGCCGCAACCGGAGTACCAACGCGAGTTGGGTTGTTCGGCATTGTCCACGCGGACGGCAAGCACGTTCTTCCCGCCCCACCGGATATAGGGAGTCAGGTCGTAACTGAACGAAATGTAGCCGTAGGGACGTGTTCCCAGTTTATGCCCGTTGATATAGACGGTGGAATTCATGTAAGCACCGTCGAAGTCGATGCGCAGCCGCTTTCCTTCATCGGCTTTGTCAATCGTAAAAGACTTGCGATACCAGCCGATATCGCCGGGCAACGCACCGCCACCCGTACCGGAAGGATTGTCCTCGCTGAAGTCTCCTTCAATCGCCCAGTCGTGGGGCAAGTTCAGCTTCCGCCAGGCGGAATCGTCATAATCAGGCCGGGCGGCAGCCGCATCATCGCCCAAACGGAAAGTCCAGTCGGCGGTGAAGTCGAGGGAACGGTCATCCACGGTGATTTCTTCTTTGGGAGTGGCACAGCCGGTTGCCAACAGGAAGAGACTGATTAAAGAGTAAACTATTCTATTCATAGCCATTTATAGTTTCACAATTTGCGCCTTTCCGTCGTACTTCACCACTACCCCCTTCGCCTGCGGTTGGTCTTTGCTGACCTTCACAACCGTGAAAGTACGTTCTTTCAGCATGCCGGGGAAATCGCCCGTGCGGTCGCCAATGGACAGCGTCCCTTCAACATCGTCATAAATGAAAGGAATGGTGGCATACTGCCCTTTCTCGTAGTTATAGTTCACCCCTTCATCCTCGTAGAGCGTGAAGGCACCGTTCTTGCCCGCATAGACATAGAGCGTGATTTCCTCCGCCTGCTTTTCATCGCTATACTGCATATCGGGACCGAAAGGCAAGATGGAACCTGCACGTACATAGAGCGGAATCCGTTCGTAAGGAGCGTCCACCTCCAGCCGCTGACCGCCGGACACATATTGGCCCGAATAGAAATCGTACCAACCACAACCTGCCGGGAAATAGACCTCGCGGCTGCGTGCCCCGTACTCATAGACCGGAGCCACCATCAAGGCAGGGCCGAACATATACTGGTCGCCGATGTTGTTCACATCCGCATCAGCCGTAAAGTCCATCACCAGCGGACGCATGATGGTATAGTCATCGAAGTGGGTCATACCCGCCAACGAATAGATATACGGCATCATCCGATAGCGCAGCTTCGTATAATAAACTACGGAGTTGTAGCACGGATGCCCTTCGGGAGCAATGTTCCAGATTTCGCGGAAGGGATATTGCCCGTGCGCACGGAACAGCGGGCAGAAAGCGCCGAACTGATACCAACGGGTGTTCAGCTCCCGCCACTCCTTGTAGTCCGCATTCTCGCGTCCGGTCTTGTTGTACTCCACCTGGCCGGCCACGTAGCGGTTCTCCACACAGAAGCCGCCGATATCCATCGTCCAATAGGGAATGCCGCTGACGGCAAAGTTCAGTCCGGCCGAAATCTGTGCCTTCATATCTTCCCAACGGGTAGCGATGTCACCGCTCCAGGTAGCGGTGGAGTAGCGTTGCAGTCCGGCAAAGCCCGAACGGGTCAGCAAGAAGACACGCTTGTCGGGCTCCACACCGCGCTGTCCGTCATAGATAGCCTCGGCATTCATCAGGGCGTAGGCATTAAAGAACTTGGCGGAAGGGCCAAGGGCCGTGGGGCCGCAAAGGTCCTTGCGATATTGCAAGTCTGTGCAGTCGCGGATGTTGGGTTCGCTGGCATCCATCCACCAGGCATCGATGCCGAGCGGATAGTAGTGGTCCTGCATCTGCTTCCAGAAGAGCTTCCGCGCCTCCGGTTCGTAAGCATCATAGAAGGAACCTAAGTAACCGGGGCCTACCCAGTCTTTGATGCTGTCCTTGATAGCCTGCCGATACATCCATCCCTTCGCGTCGAACTCCTTGAAGTGCTCGGTCGTGGCATAGAACTTGGGCCATACGGAGACCATCACCCGCCCGTGCATCGCATGAATGGAATCGACCATCCCCTTAGGGTCGGGAAAGCGGACCGGATCGAACTCGTGGCTGCCCCATGCATCTTGCGGCCAGTGCAGCCAGTCGATGACGATGTTGTCGATGGGAATCTGGCGATCACGGAATTCCTTCAATGTGGAGAGCACCTCTTCGCGTGTATTATACTTCTCACGACTCTGCCAGTAGCCCATCGCCCACTTCGGCATCACCTGCGCCTTTCCGGTCAGTGTGCGATAACCGCTGATGACATCGTCCATGTCATCACCGTAAACAAAATAGTAGTTCACTTCGTTCTGCATTTCGCCCCACCAGGAAAGTTTTTCCTGCTCTTCATCCGCCACCGGACTCAAAGCACGCAAACCGCAGTAAGAGACCACGCCGTCCGGCTTCCACTCTATCTTCAGGGGAACACGCTTACCGGCTTCCAGGTCAACGGCAAATTTGTAGCTGTTGGGATTCCAAGCCGTGCGCCAGCGTTCGGGCACAACCAGCTCGTTATCGATATAGACCTTCATATAGCCCGCATAGTAGAGGATGAAGCGGAACCGTCCCGTTTCAGCCGGTTCTATCTCGCCCTCATACATCACATGGGAGTTCATGAACGGAAATCCGTCGGGCAGGTTGATGACCTTGTCCAGGTGGGCGGCACGGTCCAAGTGCTCGAAGTAGAGAGAGTCTTCGCGGCGCACGATGGTCGCCTCCTCCTTCTTCTCCGGAGTATAGGTACCGGTCAAGGCACCTTCCTTCCCCTCTTTGTCGTAAAGCTTGAACACCTTGCCCAGCTGCGAGTAGTCGCGCGGGTCGCCAAAACGGCACAGCGAATAGCTGTCCCACAGCACGCCATAGTGCTTGTTGGAGACAATGAAAGGCACGGAAACCTTCGTGTTGTATTGAAACAGCTCCTCGTTCTTTCCTTTATAATTGAACTCATCCGCCTGGTGCTGTCCCAAGCCGTAAAAAGCCTCATCGCTGCCCGCTGATTGGAACACCTGACGCACACTATAGCCCTTTGTCCCTTCCACCTCCATCGGTATGAAAGTTCTGCCGTTCCGCTCTTCGGCAAGAATCTGTTTGCCATCGATATCCGTGAAGCGCACTTCACCCGTCTTCTTTGAAACAATGGCACAAAGTGCCGAAGTCTTTACAATGACCTCATCCCCCTGTTCCTCTACCTTGAAATCGGCCTTCTGCCTGGGAACGATGATCAGACTCTGCTCTTCCGAGAAATCCTTCTCCGGAGTAGCCGATACATGGATGAGCTTTTCACCCATCACCTCTACCTTTACCTTGCGTACATCCGTCGGCCGCTGTTGTCCGACTTCCACAACCACACCGCTTTCGGTCTGTTGGAATCCGCTGCCGGAACATGCCGCAAGCATCCATCCGACAAGCCAATACACTGAAGTGTTTTTCAATTTCATATTACTGCTTTTTTAAGTGATATTTCGCTGACGTAAAGGTAAGCTATTCACTTCAAAACAGGCGTGCCCAATGTTGACAGGAAAGGGTATTTTTGATTTTTCCTGAGACAATATGTTTCCGTTAGGGGTATCTTTTGTTATTTTCCCTCCCTTTCCTGATAGGCAGAGGGCAAAACTCCGAACTCTTCCTTGAAATACTTGCTGAAGTATTTGGGATTATTGAAACCCAACTGATAGGCTATTTCCGACACACTCTGCTGGCTCTCGCGCAACAACTGCGCGGCACGCTTCAGGCGGATGACGCGGATGAATTCGATGGGAGTTCTCCCGGTAATCTGCGACAGTTTCTTGTACAGATGCACCCGACTCATCCCCAACGCCCGGCTCAACTCTTCTACCGACAGGTCGCAACGGGAGATGTTCGCCTCCACGTACCTGATGGCGTTCTCCACCAGCTTCTCGTCCATCGAGGTAATCGCCACCTCGCCCGGTTCGGGTTCTATCATCGTCTTCTTCTTGCGCTTCTTGCTCAGGTCTATCAGCTTGCGCATCCGCAGAATCAGTATCTCCACATTGAAAGGCTTGGTCACATAGTCGTCCGCACCGACGGTCAGCCCTTCCACCTTCGCCTCTATCGCTTGCCGTGCCGTGAGCAATATCACTGGAATGTCGCACGTGCGCTTGTCGGCTTTCAGGCAACGGCATAGCTCGTTTCCATCCATTTCGGGCATCATCACATCGCTGACCACGATGTCGGGCATCAGCTCCGGCATCTTCCGCCAGGCTTCCTTGCCATTGTAGGCCGCCTCTATGCGGAAGTAGAGGCGCAGGCTGTCCCTCATAAAGGCGACAAGGTCTTCATTGTCATCCACAATCAGGGCAAGCGGTTTTCCATTGTCTCCGTTCCCTTTTTCCGCATCCGGCAAGGTTTCTGGCAACGCTTCTTTCTCCGCATCCGGCAAAGAGGTTTCGGCAGCGCCCGCCCCTGTCGCAAGCGAGGCCGCTTTAAGAGCGTTCGCCCGCACGTGCTTCACAGGGAGTTCCACCAGAAAGACGCTTCCTCCGCCGGGGTTGTCCACCACACGCACCGTTCCCTCGTGCAGCGTCACGAAGTCGTGCACCAGGCTCAGCCCGATGCCGCTACCCATGGGTTGCTGCTTCAAATCGGCCCGCTCCACCTGATAGAAACGTTCGAAGATACGTTCCTTCTCCTCATCTCCGATGCCGACACCCGTATCCGAAACCTTTATCAGCAACTTCTCGGGAAGCTCTTTCGACATCTCCAACGCCACGTCCACGCGCCCTCCTTCGGGCGTGAATTTGAAGGCATTGGACAGCAGATTCATCACCACCTTGCCAATCTTGTCTTCATCGAACGACATCTCCAGTGACTCCATGGCCGAGAAGAAGGTCAGGCGCACGTGCTTCTTCTCCGAAAGCATCAGGAACGAAGTACAGATGCCGTGCACATACGCCACGATATCGCCTTCGGACAAGGTGAGGTGCAACCCCGCCATCTCGTTCTTACGGAAGTCGAGCAATTGGTTCACCAGGTTCAGCAGCCGTTGCGCATTGCGGTACATCAGCTCCAGCTTGCCGCGCAACTTCTCGTCCGTCACCTCCTTCAGCACGCCTTCCATCGGCGACAGGATAAGCGTGAGTGGAGTGCGCAGTTCGTGGCTGACACTGGTGAAAAAGCGGAACTTCAACTGGTTCAGCTCTTCTTTTTTCTTTGCATCCTCCTCCAGCTGACGCATTCTGAACTTGTTGCGCTCCTTGCGCTGTATCAGGTAGAGCGCAAACAGAATAGCTCCTACTGCCAGCATGGCATAGACGAGGTATGCCCACGGAGTCATCCAGAAGGGAGGCTGCACGACAATCTTCAAGCACGCCTCTTCGGTACCCGCATAGCCGTCGCTGTTGGTCGCCTTCACCTTCAGCCGATAGGTTCCCGGGGCCAGGTTGGTATAAGTGACGCGATGTATGCCGGCAGGGGTGGTCAGCCATCCGTCGTTGAAGCCCTCCAGCTTGTAGTGGTATCGCGTCTTTTCGGGCAGCACGAAGTTGTCTGAAGCAAACAGCACCGTGAACACGTTCTGACTATACGTCAGGACAACCTTCCCGGCCGTGTTCAGCGACTCCTTCAACAGGATATGTCCCGCATACTCATCGCCCACTCTCACCTCTTCGTTGAACAGTTGAAAACCGGTGAACATCACCTTGGGCAACTTCCGGTTGTATCTGATGCCGTCCGGCCTGAAGCGGTTCAAGCCGTAGAGTCCTCCCACCACAAGTTCACCCGTATGCAGGCGCCTCAAGGAACGCTGGTTGAAGTCGCAGCTTTGCAGACCATCCTTGTCGTCGTAGGTATAACAGCGGAACAGGGGTTGCCGTGTCTTCTCGTCCATGGTCAGCACGATATTGGTCAGCCCGCCTCCCGCACTGACCCACATAGTCTTGTTATCATCTTCCGTAATGCCTAGCATCAGCATGCCGGAGAAATCGGGCCGGATGGGTACTTCATACAGTTCATCGCGCTTCGGGTCATACAAGTCCAGGCCTTCGCGCGTACCTATCCACAACAAGCCGCGGCTGTCTTCATATACTTGATGGATGTTTTTGTTCGAAAGTTCCGCCCTCCCCTGCTTAGTGCCCGTGAAGTCCGTAATCTTTCTGGTGGACAAATCCATAAAGGCCAATCCCTTGGAAGTTCCTATAACCAGCCGGTTGTCTCTGCCGATGCAAAGAGAAGAGATGTAGTCCGAGGGTAGGTTTGAGTTTCCGGCAGCATAGGTGGCAAAGGTTCCCGTCTGCGGATTCAGGCATTGCAGCCCCCCGCCCAATGTACCAATCCAGATGTTCCGGTCGGCATCTTCCGCCAATGCCCACACGTTGTCATCGGCCAACGAATTAGCATCGCCCTTGCGGGCCTTGTAACGGACAAACCGATTGCCGTCGTAGCAATTCAGTCCTCCCCAGAAGGTGCCGGCCCACAACTTGCCGCCGCTGTCGCGAAGCAGGCAGACCACCACGTTGCTCGAAATGGAACGGGCTTCCTCCGTATGCCGGAAAGTGGTATATTCGTCCGTCGCGCGGTTCCAGCGAATCAATCCGCAATCATTGGTGCCCAGCCATACGATGTCATCCCCGCCGTCTTCCACGCAGTTCACGTCGCCCACTTCGGCAATGCCGAACTTGAAAGCGCTTTCGTTGTAGAAGGAGACGCCTTTCTTGTAGGTGCCCACCCACATCGTTCCGCCCTCGTCTTCATAGAGGACTGTCACCGTATTGTTGGACAACGTACGGCTGTCACCGGGAGTATTCATCAGGTATGTCTTCTCCGCTGCCGCCGGTTCTATCAGTTCGATGCCGTCCTGGTCTCTGCCTATCCATATACGTCCGTACTTGTCTTGCGCCACAGCCCGCACGACGTTGTAGGTATCTGTCCGGGGAGAACGCTGTTCCCACGTGTCACGAGGCAGATTGTAAATCCACACCCCTGCCACACTGAACGCCCACAACCGTTCGCTATTATCCGCAAACAGACCAAATTCCACATCCTTCATCTCGCCACAATCTCTCGGGATGTCACGATTTATCCAGCAGACTTTCGGCTCCGCCTTATCCATACAGACTATAACACCGTCCTCCAGTATCAGCAGCACCTTTCCGCCACACTCTTTCATATCAGAAGCGACGGCTTCCGTTCCAAGTGCCTCCGAACCTTCCACCGCCACCGCCTTGTCCTTTCCCTCTTCATACCGATAGATGCCTTTGCCCTGAACCACTATCCAAAAGGTGTTCGCGCTGTCAATATAGACCAGCGAAGGGCTTCCGGCGATGCCGACATTCCGCATCCACGCCTCCACGTTGCGGTCGAATGTCTCCGATGCTGCATTGTAAATGGCATATCCGGAAGCCATACGTATCCACAGATTGCCGGAAGCATCTTCCTGGATGCCCTTGATGTAGCTGTCGGGAAGAGACTTCTCGTCATCCTTCCGGTTGCGATAAATCTTTACGTCGTAGCCGTCATAGCGGTTCAGCCCGGAAGCCGTACCAAACCACATAAATCCTTTGGAATCTTTATAGATGGCATTCACCTGATTGTTGGACAGCCCGTCCTTCACCTCCAGATGCTTGAACATATAATTGTGTGAAAATATCGGGAAACATATCACCCAAAGCCATATAAGCAGAAGTCGCACTCTTTTCATACTATCAGATTTTGTTGCAAATGAAAGGAAAAACAGGTAAAGAAACAAGAAAAGGAACAGTTTTAAACAAAGAAACTCCCTTTGGAAAGTAGTTCGGCCTGCCTTATAAAGTTGCACAACCGTGCCCATAAACTTCATCTCGCGTGCGGAGATGTACATCTCAGCAGCTGAGATATACATCCCGGCACGCGAGATGTATATCTCACGCCGCGAGATGAAGTTTTTCTGCTGTGTTTGTCATTTTTCCCCGCCAGAAAAACTATTTTCCCTACCGTTCTTTGCCTTTTCCGCTCAATCTTCTTCCCGATACTCCAATATATCCCCCGGTTGGCAATCCAGCACTTTGCAGATTGCCTCCAGCGTAGAGAAGCGTACAGCTTTGGCCTTGCCGGTCTTCAGGATAGAGAGGTTGGCGGGAGTGATGTCCACTTTCTCCGCCAGCTCGCTCAAAGATATTTTCCGACGAGCCATCATAATGTCAAGGTTTACTACAATCATATCTGTTTCCTCTCTTCGTTAAATGGTCAAGTCTTGTTCCTCCTTCATCTTCACCCCAACGGCAAATATCTCGGTGAAAAGCGCCAACAGCAGATAAGAGGGACGGATATATTTGGGCGAATAGGGCAGCACCGCAAAGTCTGTCAGTTCCACCTGCGAAGCGGCGAGGTGATAGTCCATATAGAAATTGACTTCCATCATCAAGTATAACAGCAACGTGGAATAGACGAAGAAGCGCATCCGCCGCACATTCTCCCGCGTAAAGACTTCCCCACGCAACACCCGCATAATCAACCGGAAGATGCACCAACAACCATACAGAAAGAACAGGCAGACCAGAAGGGTGACAACCGTCTGCACATAGCGCATGGACGAAGGCTTCACGCCTACCCGCACGGAAGAGACAGCGCACTCCACCTTCCGTTCCAATACCTTGTTAAATACAGAATCGCACTCCTGCACAGCAATCGGACGCACACGCAAACCCGCAACAGGGTCGCGGCTTATCATCGCATCGTTGTATCCGGCAGCAAAATCCCACCAACTCAAAAACGTATCTCCCAACCAAAAGAGCACCACCAGCAGTGCCAACAATTTTATCATTCTCATATCGTTACATCCTCCTTTATTAAATGGTTAAGTCTTGTTCTTCCTGCAACTTCAGCCCGATGTTGAAAATCTCTGCACCCAACAGGGCAAAGATACCTGCCACCAGATAGAGCAAAGAGGAAATGCCATTGAATGACGGCCGGTAGTTCTCAAAATCGACCAAAGAACTTATCATCCGATAATCGATATAGGCAAACAGAAAACTGAAAAGCCAAGTAACGGCCAATGCCCACCCCAACCGGCGCAATAGGCGCACATTGTCGAAAACAAAGACCCGGCACTTGCGGACATTTGTCAGGAAACGACGGGCCTGCCTCATCGAATAGACCAAACAAGCAAAAAGCGCTATGCCGCACAAGCATCCCGCCGCCCGTACACCAAACGGCACTTGCCGCACATCCAAAGCCACAAATCCCGTCTCCATCTCTTCATAACGCACGGGCAGCACCTCGCCGGAGCGGATATTGGCCAGCGAGTCCGTATAATGATAACCGGTCTTCGACTCCAGTCTGACAGGGAGCCTGCGCTCTGTCCCTTCAGAACAATTCTGCACTACATAGTCTATGACACGACCACCTTCCACCATAATAAAATACCCATACAATCCGCCAATAAAAAACGAAAGCAGATAACACAACATCTTACTTCTTGATATTCCTTTCATTATCATCGTTACATCCTCCTTCCATTAAATGGTTAAGTCTTGTTCCTCCTGCAACTTCAGCCCGATGGCAAACACCTCCGCCACAATCAGCGCCGTGAGTCCGATGACGAGGATGGTGGTGCTCACCAGGTCGGAAATGGAGAGGTCGTAGTTCTGCAAGACAAGCACTTCGCGCAAGCTGCAAACAGACAGATAGCAGGAAAGCAACGAGCAGCCGAACCCTGCAATCAGCAACAACCCCATACGGCGCAGCCGGCGGACGTTCTGCCAGTTGAAGATGTGCGAACGGTTGACCGCCACTATGAGTTTGAAGAAAAGCACTATCGCCCAAACGATGGCAACAAAAGTCAAGAGTCCCAACACACCGGATGCCGCGGAACTTACCCAACTCCGGTTCGTCCTTACGCTGACTGCCATCGAACTATACATCACGGGCACATACTCCCCGCTCTTCTCGTTATAAATGGAATCGGAAAGCAATTTCATGACTCCCTGATTCAACGAACGGGGTATTAAGCCGATGTATTCCATCCCTTCCAGTTTACGGAAGCTTTCCATCGCCTCCTTATCACTGCTTTCCATTATCTCTTGCGAGGCTTCCACGCCGGCTTTCATTCCCAGCCCCATATAATAAGCGGTCACTGCTACCGAATAGCCTAACACCAGTAGCACAAGTACACAAAGGATGTTCAATCGTCTTTTCATCGTTCTGTTGTCGTTATCGGATTCATATTGTTCAGTTTCTTCAGCGCCACTCCGAGCAGCAGCACGGCAACCACCAAGGCTATCGCATAGGCGGGAGCGCCCATCAAATCGGCTGTCGTATCCACCTCCTTGTAGTTCAGGCTGAGCCAGACGGAGAGGCTGTTGTTCAGGATATGTATCAGGATGCCGGGCACCAGGCTGCCGCTCTTATAATAGAGCCATGCGAAGAGAAAGCCCGAGAAGGAAGCCGCCACCACCTGTGTCGGATTCAAATGGAAGATGCCGAATATCAGTCCCGAAATCAAGATGGCCTTGAACGGCGCATACTGCCGGAGCAACACTTTCGTAATGGCCCCCCGGAACAGCAGTTCTTCCAGCACAGGTCCCAGCACCGCCAGACAGAGAATGCCCAGCCAGCCCGTCTGCAACACGTCGAACGTACTCTCCATCCAATCGGGCAAAAACTTGAGGCACGACATCAACGCATCCACCAAGAAGATGCAACCCGCACCCGCCGCCAAGCTCCATCCCAAATAAGAGGGAGTGAGAGGGTCATAAAGGCGTTTGTCTCCTGTCAGGTAACGCTTCTTCCACAGGTAGAACGTCATGAAGAGAAAACCCAGTAACATGGCAGGCGCCACCACCCATGTCTTCCCCTGACCGTTTTCCAACGTACCCGTTGCCCAATAGGCATATACCGCATACATCGCACCGACCACCAACGCGCCGGCCAATTGCATCAAAAAGTAAATCAATACCAGTTTAATCGAAGTTTTCATCTTTCTTTTTCCTTTCAAGTTCTACAAAGATACCCAGTTTTGTACCTATCTGTCAAGCTCCCGCAATCATTCCTATTAATAGCGTCATCGCTACGGAGAGTGATAATACCAACACTGTAATGCTCATAAATGCTTTTTTCATAACCAAACCTTTTACTAATTATACTTACTTTGAATTGTTCTCTTCACGAATCCCGATAATTATTTATCGTTTTTCGATATGCAAAGAAAGAGTATTCTTCTGAGATGACAAAGAAAAACAGCAATTATTTATCGAAAAACGATAAAAAAGGTGTGTTTTACAATAATAGCGGATAGAAAAAACTAAAATAAGAAGAGACAGAGACAAAAAAGAAAAAAAGAGCCCATTCAGCAGGAAAGCACCGCCCTAATTTCCTTTTCATCCCGGCGGATGCGCGCCACAAGCGCCTCAACCGTATCGAACTTCAGTTCCGGACGCATAAAGCGGACAAAAGATATGCGCATCGGTTGCTGATAAATATCGGCATCGAAATCGAAGATATGAACCTCAATGCTGCGATTGGCACCGTTGTTGAAAGTAGGACGATAGCCGATGCTCAACATGCCACCGTATTCCGTACCGCCTATGGACACACGAACGGCATACACTCCATCGGCAGGAACCAATTTGTCCGGGTCATTGAGATGCAGATTGGCGGTAGGGAACCCAATCTTGCGGCCTACCTGATAGCCGCTCACCACCGTGCCGTTCAGAAAGAAATCATAGCCCAGATACTCCGCCGCCTCCGACACGTTGCCCGCCAACAACAGACGGCGGATGGCAGAAGAGCTGACCGTCCCTTCCGCTCCCGACTCTCTCCCCCCCCTCATATAGGAATATACGCGTGCCAGAAGCACCTCCATGCCCAGCTCCTTGCCGTAGTGCACATAGTCATCGAACCCCTCGCTGCGATTGTGACCGAAGCGGTGATCGTATCCGATGACCAGCGCCGCAATCCGATAGCGTTCTTTCAGTATCGCCATGAATTGCCGTGCCGAAAGCCGTGCCACTTCCTGCGTGAAGTCGAGCATGATGCAACAATCTATCCCCGTTTCCGCCAGCAGCGCCACCTTCTCATCGCGCGTAGTCAGCAAGTCGGGCCGACAATCGGGTTTCATCACCTTGCGCGGATGTATCGGGAAGGTAACGACCGACGAGGCAAGCCCACGCACCGCCGCAACCTCGCGCACCTGCTCTATCAGGTAGCGATGCCCTCGATGTACGCCATCGAAGAAACCGATGGTGGCCACCCTTGAACGGCAAGCGGAAATGTCTGATGTATCGGAAAGGAGAAACACGGGAAGATTTATGATTTATGAACTATCAATTATCAACTGTCAATTAACCAAAGATTTTCCCCCAATCCTCGTGCGCCATCGGAGTATAGGTGGAGATGCCCAGGGTTTCTGCGGTACGGCAATTGGCTTCGGAGTCATCGATGAAAAGCGTTTCTTCCGGAAGAATGCCTGTCTCATCCAGCACCTGCCGGAAGATGTCGGCATCGGGCTTCGCCTTTTTCATCTCGAAAGAGAGGTAGATATGCTCAAAGTAATCTTCTACTCCAAACACCTTGTGGGGGAAGGCGTTCCGGCATGCCCACTGCCAATGGAGCTCATTGGTATTGCTCAGCAGATAGACCACATAGTTCCTGCGCAACTCCAACAACAAATCCAGCTTGAAAGCGGGGATTTCCACCAAGAAGCTGTTCCAGGCTTCATCTATCTGCGCATCGGTCACGGGCTTTCCTATTCTGCTTCGAATCTCATCCCGAAACTCCGCACTGGTTATCAGTCCCTTTTCATACTTCTGGAAGAAGTCCTGCTGATGATAGATGTCCAATACATTCTCTACATCGGTCAGTCCCAGTCTCTTAAAATTCTCAACACAACGCTTGCGGTCCAAGTCTATCAGGACACCGCCAAAATCAATGATAAGATTTTTAATAGTTCCTTTTTCCATCATTTTTCCAATCTCTATTTTTGAGTAATACGCCGGATAAAGCGGAACAATTCGCCTGCCCACAACACAAGGGAAGTGGAAGCAACAATTGTCACCCACGTAGTGAGGTCGAGCGGTTCGGTGCGGAACACGCTACCGCCAAACTGCACAATGAGTACCTGCCCCACAAAGATGGCAAACACAACCAATTCCATTCCGTACGATTTGGAGAGCCCCTTGAACGCCGAGTCCGTAGTGCCGAACACCCGCGCATTGAAGAGGTTCCAGAATTGAAGCATCACGAAGAACGTGAAGAATATCGTCAGGCGGCGAGTCGTCATCCCCCCGTCTGCCTGATTGCACCAGAAGAGCAATCCCATCAGCAACAGCAAGAAAACAAGCCCCATCCCAAAGATGAACATCCCCATCGACGAGGTGATGATGAAGTCCGTACTCTTGCGCGGCTTCTCTTTCATCACGTTTTCATTCGGTGGAATGGAGGCCAGCGCCAATGCAGCGAACGTATCCATTATCAGGTTCACCCACAGCATCTGCGTGACGGTCAGCGGAAGGGTAGTGCCCAGCAGCGATCCCAAGAGCACAATGAGCAGCGCCACAAAGTTGATTGTCAGCTGAAAAAGGATGAAACGTTGAATGTTCTTGTACAGAGAACGGCCCCACATCACTGCCGTGCCTATGCTGCCGAACGAATCGTCCAACAGGGTGATGTCGCTCGCCTCCTTGGCTACGGATGTTCCCGTACCCATCGAGAGTCCCACTTGCGCGTAGTTCAATGCCGGGGCATCGTTGGTTCCATCGCCCGTCACCGCCACCACTTCACCTTTTCGCTGCAACAGCTGCACCAGGCGTTGCTTGTCTGTAGGACGCGCACGCGACATAATCTTCAGCTCCGTCACGCGCTCCAACGCCTCCTCATCCGTCAGTTCGGCGAAGGCGGCTCCCGTAATGCGGTTCTCCTCCGTATCTTCCGGTGTCCACAGGCCTATCTGGCGGGCTATCTCAGTGGCTGTGCCCGATGTATCACCCGTCACAATCTTCACTCCGATACCTGCCGACCGGCACTTTGCAACAGCGGCAGGCACATCCGGACGGATAGGGTCGCTGATGGCCGCCACGCCAAGGAAGGACAAGCCTTCTATCAATTGAGAATGGAGAATGGAGAATGGAGAATTATCCGTCTCCGATCCTTCTTTTTCATCTATTATCTTGAAGGCAAAGCCAAGGGTGCGCATCGCCATGTCCTGATAACCGCGCAACTGCGCCTCTACCGTTGAGCGGTACTCTACGGCATCCACACGCCTGCCATCCAACACCACGTCCTTGCACTTGCCCAGCACGATTTCGGGAGCACCCTTCACGTACAATATCTTTTTCCTCAACAGGGAAGACTGCACCAGTGTGGCCATGAACTTGCGTTCTGTGGAGAAGGTCAGCTGGTCGATGACCACAGCATCTTCACGCAACGACAAGTAGTCCTGTCCTTGCGCATTCAGCCAAAGCAGCAAAGCCACTTCCGTGGGATTGCCCACCCCTTTCAGCCGCTCGCCGGAAACTCCTTCTTCCAAGAAAGCGGTGGAATTGGCGCTGATACCCTCCATCACCAGCTTGCTGACATCATCGTCGCCCAACTTACCGCCGCCCTTCAGCGCATAGAAATCGGCCTTATGGACTTGCATGCGGTTCTGAGTCAGCGTCCCCGTCTTGTCCGTACAAATCACCGTGATGGCACCCATCGTCTCGCAAGCGTGCATCTTGCGCACCAGGTTGTTGGTAGAAAGCATGCGACGCATATTCAGAGCCAGGCTGAGCGTCACGCTCATCGGCAGCCCTTCGGGAACAGCAACCACAATCAGGGTGACCGCCATCATAAAATACTCCAGCGTAGCCCGCAAGGCAGGCAGCCAATCACGGAAAGTATGAAAAGAGGAGAAATCATACACCAACACCACATCCTTCACAAAGAAGATGAGGAATGCCAATCCGGCTACGGAGAAGCCTATTTTACCTATCAGATTGGCAAGTTTGGTAAGCTGAATGTTCAGGGGAGTGGGTTCCGCATGATGCTCGGTGCTTTGTCGTGCCACTTTTCCTATCTCCGTGGCATCTCCTACGGCCTCCACGCGCATCGTCCCGTGTCCGTCCACAACCGTCGTGCCACGCAGTATGCGATTGGAAGCATACGTTGCCTCTTCATCAAAATCGGCCTCCACCACCGTCTTGGCCACAATCGGCTCGCCGGTCAGATTCGATTCGTTCACTTGCAGGGAGACGGCTTCCAGCAGTTCGCCATCGGCCGGAACCTCCTCACCGGTCTCCAGCATCACGATGTCACCCACCACCACCTCCTTGCGGGGAATCTCCTGTATGCGGCCGTTGCGGAGCACTTTCACCAGCGTCTCTTCGTTCACTGCATTCAGCAGGTCGAATTTCCGACCCGCATCATATTCGAAGAAAAAACCGATGCCCGTAGCCAGCAGGATGGCAGCTATGATGCCGATGGTCTCGGCATATTCATCTTCTACAATGGAAATAATCAGTGAAAACAAAGCAGCTACCAACAGCACCCTCACCACAGGGTCTTCAAATTTCTCCAGATACAATTTCCACAAAGAAGGCCGTTCGGGAGGCGTCAGCAGATTGACCCCATGCGCGGCGCGGCTCTTCCGCACCTCTTTATCGGTCAGCCCGATAGGGGTATGATTATCCTTTGTTGCAGTCATCAAGCTCTTTTAAATTTGGATTAGGGAACGCAAAAGTACAATAATAATTCTGTAAAGACATCATATAACCCTGAATTTATATAATCATTCAAATTAGCTTCCGTCTTTTCACAATCCAACATATTCTGATGGAAAATTGTTTTGCTTTTTTCTAACCGGCACAAAGAATGTAAAGCATTTTCCTTCTCCCTCTCACATCCGGCACGTCTTGGTGAAAAAACAGCCTTCTCCACCTTTCTTCCGGCCTGTCTCTGGTCTGCCCCCTACCAGGGCCTATTCGGCTTCGGACGTTCTTCGGACAAACTCCACTCCCTAGGACCGAAGAATGTCCGAAGAACGTCCGAAGAAACACCGAAGAAACTATGGAGCAGAAAAGGACCTGACAAGACGCGGACCGGAAGAACAAAGGATGGGGAAGAGTTCGCGAAGGGAACGATTCGTGTAAACATTTACGACTTTCAAATCACGGTTCCTACACCAGAAGGAGTTGGCGCCAACTTATATACCTATCCTCCCTAAAGAACTACCGTCACATTTTCGTCTGAAGCGCCGAACAAAAGCACAAGTTCATCTGTTCTTATAGAAGAATAAACCTAAAAAAAGGAGGAAATTATGGAAAAGTACATTTGCACCGTTTGCGGCTACGTTTACGACCCCGAGTTGGGTGACCCTGAGCATGGAATAGAACCGGGAACGCCCTTTGAAGACGTTCCCGATGATTGGGTTTGCCCCCTGTGCGGAGTAGGCAAAGATGAATTTGAGAAAGCGTCTTAAGGCGCTTTCTTCTCTTTTATATCGCTGCTGACTTCCACCACGTTCACCACGTAGTCGCCCAGCTTCTCGCATTCTGCAATGATATCCATGTAATAGACACCCATCTGGTAATCATATTCCTTGTTGTTCACATCCAAGATATTCTGATTCTTCAGCTGGTTGCGATAGTTGTTTATCTCGTTTTCGATATTGAACGACTTATTGACATCAATGTTCTGATGTTCGGGGCGCTCCACTACCTTAATCATCTGTGCCAACGCACTATCCGTCAGCTTCATCATGAAGTGGATATGGCCATATTGCTTTTCCGTGAATTCCTGATCGGTCTGACGGCGGCGGTTGATGGTACGTGCCAAGTTGTAGCAGCTGTCACCGATGCTCTCTATCTCCGTCACTTCACGAAGCATGGCACGTATCTGCAACTTACTTTCTGAACTCAAACGCCCTTCGGATACTTGGTTCAGATAGTTGGCAATCTCCAGTTCCATACTGTCGCTGATATTCTCATATTTCTCGATGCGGCTGAACAGCTTGTTGAAATCATCATCTTTCTCTGTATGAAGCAAGTCCTGCACCATGCCAAACATGCGATGCGTGCGTTCGGCAAAGAGGTGAATCTCCTTGCGTGCCTCCAGGATGGAGAGTTCGGCCGTAGAGAGCAAGCCTCTGGAGATGAAGCGCAAACGGTACTCTTCATCCACCTCCTTCAACGGAAGCAGTACGCAGACAATTCGTTCGATGGCCTTCACAAACCAGATAAGCAGCAACACATTGAACACGTTGAACGCCGTATGAAAAGCGGAAAGCTCGAATGCCACTTGCGAAGCGGGGTCGCCTCCCTGATGCATCACATCATTCACAAACCACGACACGCAACGGATGAAAGGATGGAAAATAATCAGCACCACCACCACGCCGAACACATTGAACAGCAAGTGAGCCAACGCCGCCCGTCGTGCCTGCGTATTACCCGTCAGAGCCGCCAAGTTGGCAGTAATTGTCGTACCGATATTCTGTCCCATAGCAAGCGCGGCACCCAGCTCAAAGCTAATCCAGCCGTTGGCACACATGATAAGCGTGATGGCCATCGTTGCCGCCGAAGCCTGCACAATCATCGTGAGCACCGCACCCACCAACACAAATATGATGATGGAGAGGAAGCCCAAATCGGTCCATTCTTGCACAAAAGCCAGCATTTCGGGATTCTGCCCCAAATCGGGCGAATAGCGTTGCAGATAGGAAAGTCCCATGAAAAGGAAAGAGAAGCCGAAGATAAATTCACCGATAGACTTGCGTGAACTTTTTTGTGAGAAGAGGAGCGGAACGCCGATAGCCAGAAGGGGAAGCGCAAAGGAGGCGATATCGACCTTGAACCCGAAAACCGAAATGAGCCAGGCAGTAACCGTGGTACCCACATTGGCACCCATAATCACGCCAATAGACTGGGAAAGTGTAAGTAAACCTGCATTAACGAAACTTACCACCATCACTGTGGTTGCCGAAGAGGATTGAATCAGAGCGGTAATCAAAATTCCGGTCAATACGCCGGTCACCCGATTCGTGGTCATTGCCGTCAGAATGGTTCTCAATCTGTCACCGGCAAACTTCTGTAGTCCCTCGCTCATAATCTTCATACCATACAGGAACAAAGCCAACGAGCCTAACAGCTTTAAAAGATCATAAAAAGAATATTCCATCTTTAATTATTTAAGGTGTTTCATTCTTTCGTATGTTATAATGCCTATATTTAACGTATTAAACTTTTAAAAGCAGAGCATTATGGAACATACGGTACAAATTTGTTGCAAAAATAACAATATTTTCCAAAAATTCCCTATCGGAAGCACACTTTTGGATATTTATTCCGGTTTTCATCCGGAACTCCCCGGCCGGGTGGTCAGCGCCAAGGTAAACAACCGTTCCGAGGGACTGAACTTCCGCGTATATAACAACAAAGACGTGGAATTCCTCACCATACGCGACTCTTCGGGGATGCGAACCTACGTCCGTTCGCTCTGCTTCATACTCTACAAGGCCGTCAGCGAACTGTTTCCCAACGGCAAACTATACGTGGAGCATCCCGTTTCCAAAGGTTACTTCTGCAACCTGCGCATCGGCCGCCCCATCGAACTGGAAGATGTCATCACCATCAAGAAACGGATGCAGGAAATCATCGCCGAAGACATACCCTACCACCGCATGGAGTGCCAAACCTCCGAAGCGGTGCGCATCTTCAGCGAACGGGGAATGGACGACAAAGTGAAACTGCTGGAAACTTCCGGCTCCCTCTATACCTATTATTATACTTTGGGAGACACCATTGACTATTATTACGGTAACCTCCTGCCAAGCACCGGCCATATCTGGCTGTTCGACATCGTGAAATACTACGACGGCCTGCTGCTGCGCATCCCCAACAAAGAGAATCCGAATGTACTGGAAGAGGTGGTGAAACAAGAGAAGATGCTTGACGTATTCAAAGAGCACTTGCGCTGGAACTACATCATGGGGCTGAACAACGCCGGCGACTTCAACCTGGCCTGTGAAAAGGGACATGCCACCGATCTCATCAACGTGGCCGAAGCCCTGCAAGAAAAGAAGATAGCACAGATTGCCGATGAAATATACCGACGCAACCAGAACGAAAACGGCGTCAAGCTGGTGCTTATCTCCGGTCCCTCGTCTTCCGGCAAGACCACCTTCAGCAAACGTCTCAGCGTGCAACTGATGGCCAACGGTCTGCGCCCCTACCCCATCTCACTGGACGACTACTTCGTAAACCGTGAAGACACGCCCCTTGACGAAAACGGTCATTACGACTACGAATCTCTCTATGCCCTCGATCTCAACCTGTTCAACACCCAGCTACAAGCATTGCTCCGAGGAGAGGAGGTGGAACTGCCCCGCTTCAACTTCACCACCGGTAAAAAAGAGTACAGAGGCGAAAAACTGCGCATCGACAATCATACCGTGCTCATTTTGGAAGGCATCCACGCCTTGAATCCCGAACTGACCCCACAGATTCCGGCGGAAAACAAGTACAAAATCTACGTATCTGCCCTGACCACCATCTCGCTGGACGACCACAACTGGATTCCCACAACCGACAACCGCTTGCTGCGCCGCATCATCCGCGACTACAACTACCGTGGCTATTCGGCAGAAGAAACCATCTCACGCTGGCCCAGCGTGCGGGCGGGCGAAGACAAATGGATATTCCCCTACCAGGAAAACGCCGATGTCATGTTCAACTCCGCCCTGCTGTTCGAGTTTGCCGTCTTGCGCAGCCACGCAGAACCCATCTTGAACAGCGTCCCCCGCAACTGTCCGGAATATGCAGAGGCCTACCGATTGTTGAAATTCATCAAATACTTTATTCCTGTACAGGACAAAGAGATTCCGCCAACCTCTTTGCTGAGAGAATTTTTAGGCGGCAGCAGTTTTAAGTATTGAATGAATTATCAATTGCCGATTATCAATTGTCAATTATTTATTCTACCTTTGCGAACGAATCAAACAATTCAACGTATGAAAAGAATCATTTCAATACTTCTGTTGGCCACCTTATGTATTTGCGGCCAAATCCATGCACAAAGCCGTGCAGACGAACTTATGAAGCAAGCACAAGAAAGCCTTGCGAAGAAGGAGTATATCAAAGCACGCTACCTTTTCTTACAGGCTTACAATGCTTTCGCAACCCGGAATAGTTATGACAAAGCAGTAGAGTGCGGCATCCATGCCAGTGCCCTCTATCACCGGGAAAACTATTATAAAGAGGCCTTCGAGCTGCTACGCAGTGCCGAACAGGTGGTGACTACCGGCGAGCAGAAGACCGAAAAGGCCATGCCCGAACTGCATTTCCGTATCAGTAAAGAACGCTTGCAGATGTACATCAACCTGAAAAATCCGGCACGAGCCAAAGAGCAACTGGCACGTCTGGAAGAGACAGCCAAAGCTTCACGCAACGACTCCTTGAACAACGACCTTCTCTATACACAAGCCAACTACTACTACACCTTCGGTTTGAACGCACAAGGGGATGCCGCCATCAACCGCCTGATAGGGCAATACAAAGAGCTGAAAAACTATGCCAAGATAGACGAATGCTACAAGACGCTTATCGGTATAGCCCGCAAAGCCAACAATGCCGGACTGGTGGCACGCACCTACGACAAGTACATCCTTTGGACCGACTCCGTAAAAGCGCTCACCGCACAAGATGAGCTGAATGTACTGAAAAGAAAGTACGACGAGAGCCTGGCCACCATTCAGGAGAAAGACGACTCGCTGAGTGCCAAACAATACATCATCATCGGGCTATGCGCACTGGCCGCCATCCTCGCTGCCGTACTGATATTCGGTGCCATCGTATTGCTGCGCTTCATCGTGCTCACCCGCAAGCAGAAGAAAGCCATCTGCATCGCCAACGAACACAACGAGCTGAAGACCAAGTTCATTCAGAACATTTCCGCCCAAATGGAGCCGACACTGAACACACTCGATGCTTCGCTGCCGGGAGTAAAGGCGCTGCACATCTTTGCCAACCACATCCAAGAGTTGTCTGAACTGGAGAGCACGCTATCCGAACCTTACGAAATGCAGGAAAAGAACATCTCCAACTTCTGCGAGAGCATCATGGACAAGATTAAGGGAAAGACTCAGGAAGATGTCTCCCTCGCCGTCAACGCTCCCAAACTGAATGTGAAAATCAACCCCGAACAACTGGAACGTGTATTGCTGCACCTGCTGACGAACGCCGCCGAATACACGCCTGCCGGCGGTAAAATATGGCTCGACTTCAAGAAACGCGGTGCACATACCCACCAGTTCATCGTCAGCGACACCGGCTGCGGCATTCCCGAAGAGCAACGTGAAAACATCTTCAAGCCCTTCACCGAAGTGAAAGACCTGACCCAAGGCGACGGCCTCGGCCTGCCCATCTGCTCGCTGATAGCCACCAAGATGAACGGCTCGCTGACCTTGGATGGCAGCTACACCAAAGGCGCACGCTTCGTGCTGGAGCTGCACGCATAAGACATTGAGAATACAAATATCAAAGAAAAGAAGACCGCAGATTCTCTCTGATTGATTTACAAAAAAGAAAGAATCTGCGGTCTTCTATTTACTCCTGTGTCATCCGTGTGCCATGATGAGTTCTTGACACACCTCCACAAAAGCTCCTCTTTTTATCGTTCTCGTCTCATCCGATATCCATAAGTCACTATCACTACAAAACAGAACAACGGCAATATGAACGACAGATTAACCGCGGGCATGCCAAACAGCGTTTTACAATCGATGATAGATGCCTGAAGCGGAGGCAATATCGAACCTCCTAAAATGGCCATGATAAGTCCTGCCGCACCAAACTTGGCATCGTCGCCCATGCCTTTCAATGCTATACCATAAATTGTAGGGAACATCAACGACATACACACGGACACTCCCACCAGACAATACATGCCCCAGATATTCTGAAGAAGGACAACACCTGTCGTAAGCAGGATTGCAGCAAACGAAAGCACCATCAGCAACATTCCGGGCTTTACGAAACGAAGCATGAAGGTACAGACAAAACGGCTGATGCAGAACATCACCATTGCCACGATATTATACTTCTGAGACAGAACCTCGGCTGCCTGTTCCTCCATCCCCTGCGACATGAACAGATGAGTGCCGTACTGTATGATAAACGTCCAGCACATGATCTGTGCGCCCACATAAAAGAACTGTGCGACGACCCCATATTTATAGCTGCTTCGCGAGAAGATGCGCTTCAATGTAGGGATAAAATCAATGGAATGCGACTGGTCGGCATTTCTGGGCATCTTCGACATTCGGATGACTACAAACATCGCTATTATCACCAGCCCTATCACAAGATAAGGCGCTATAAGCACAGACAAATCGGATTCCTTGACAGCTTCGAACTCTGCCGGGCTCAGCAATGCCCTCTCGGCAGTATCCATAGGATGCAACTTATTTTGGATGAAGTTCATCGCCACATACATACCCATCAGCGAGCCAATAGGATTGAATGCCTGCGCAAGGTTAAGGCGACGTGTCGCCGTCTCTTCCGTCCCCATAGAAAGGATATAAGGGTTGCAACTGGTCTCAAGGAAAGACAGTCCGCATGTCATAACAAAGTATGCCAAGAGGAAAGGATAATAGTCTCCCGTAAGTTTTGCCGGGAAAAAGGCCAATGCACCCAAAGCATATAATCCCAGACCCAACAACACCCCTGCCTTATAGGTATATTTCCGGATAAACATGGCAGCAGGAAAAGCCATGGCAAAATATCCGCCATAAAAAGCCACTTGTATCAAAGCACCGTCGGTCACGCTCATTCTGAAGATTTTGGAAAAGGCCTTTACCATTGGATTGGTAATATCGTTCGCAAATCCCCATAGGGCAAAACACATTGTAACCAATATGAAAGGGTACAAATAGCTGACCCCGTCTTTACTAATAATGGATTGTTTCATGAATAATTTTAAGGTTAATAAATTAAGACGAAAGGAATCAGGTTTCAATACAGATAGAACATCCTTTCCATCGGCTGCCATTTTTCGGAAGAGGTGCTTCCCGGTTCAGAACACTGGAATATGGACATATAATCTTCCCACTCTTGTTGGCGGGGCAATCCGGCAAGTTTCTCCATGGCAGTGTCCCAGTCAAAATCCAAAGGAGTTTCCACAATCATGAAAAGCCTTGTTCCCAGGAGGTATATTTCCATTTCCAGTATGCCTACACGGCGTATGCCCTCAAGCACTTCAGGCCATACCTTTTCCTTGTTGTGACGCAACTTGTACTCGGCTATCAGTTCCGGATTATCCCTTAAATCCATTGTCCTACAATATCTCTTCACATTGCAGCCGTGATTTTTTACTGCATATCCTTTGTTTTCCATCCGTTATAATTTTAATGTTTCACATTCATTTATATCTGGTCTGAACCAGGATGTTGCCAATTGCCGTAGCTTCGACAGGACCGGCTTCCACCTCAAGGCCTGTTGCCAATGCCGTCAACCGATTGAGATATTTATTCTGCGAACCTCCTCCTATGATATGAAGCCTTTCGACCGGTCGAGGCAGCAACTTGTCAAGTCCCTCTATGCCTTTCCTGTATCTCTCTGCCAACGACATCAAAACACATTTCACAAATTCTCCCTGTGTCTGTGGAACCTGCTGTCCGCTTTCCTTACAATAGGCACTTATAGCCTCCGCCATATTGAGAGGACTGGTGAAGGAGCTATTGTCAACATCCACCACAGATGAGATGTCGGCTTCTTCCGCAGCAGGAATCAGCACGTCATATTCCGTACATCGACCCTCTTCCGCCCATTCCGACATAAGTTTCTGAAGAATCCATAGTCCTGTGATATTCTGGAGGAAGCATATTTTTCCATCCACACCGCCTTCGTTTGTAAAGCCGTTGATTCTGGCTTCTTCCGAAAGAATCGGCTCATCGGTCACCACTCCGAGCAAAGACCATGTACCTGAACTCAAAAAGGCCGTAACCTTCCCGTCCTCTTTAACCGGCACCCCATATACGGCACTTGCCGTGTCATGCGACGCCACTGCCACTACCTTCACATCATAGTCTAGTCCGAGTTCTTCCCTTATCTCCGGTTTCAGAACTCCTCTTTCCTGTCCGGGCATTACGATGTCGCAGAAAAGATGTTCGGGCAGTCCGAGTTCCCTGATCAGCCCATAATTCCACGCACGGGCCTTGATATCCATCAGCTCGGAGGTGGAGGCTATGCTGTATTCATTGTTGGCGACACCGGTCAGGAAGTAACTGAACAAATCCGGCATGAACAACAGTTTGTCGGCCACAGCAAGCAACGGGTTGTTTTCCTCCTTCATGGCATAGAGCTGGAACAAGGTGTTTATGGACATCACCTGTGTCCCGCTTACCGAATAATGCTCGCTCCGGTCAATCAAGCTGAAGACTTTCTCAGGCATGCCGTCAGTGCGGCTGTCACGGTAGCAGACCGGGTTTCCAATCAGGTTCCCGTTCTTGTCAATCAATCCGAAATCCACGCCCCACGTATCAATGCCGATGCTGTTTATCTTATACCCTTTTTCAACAGCCATCCGTATTCCACTCTTCATGTCTTCAAAAAGAGAAAGGAAATCCCAATAGAGATGCCCCCCCATCCTGACCTGCCTGTTCTGAAAACGATATATCGTATCCAAGCAGAGTTCACCATCGGAGGTGTAGCCGGCAATCACCCGCCCGCTACCTCCTCCGAAGTCTATAGCTAAAGTCGCTTCTTTCATTTCGTTTTCTTTCCAAGAACGTAGGTTTCCAAATCGTCTATCTCAGCATTTGTCAGCGTTTCATATTTTCCACCTGTCAATAAGATGATTCTACACGCCATTTCAAAGAACATGGCTCTTTCGAAAGCCTCATCAAAGTTTTTGCCGCAAACCACCTGCCCATGCTTTCTGAGAAGAACAGAATTATGCTCTTTCATGGCAGCTATCACAGCGTCCGCAAGTTCTTTCGATCCGGGTCGGTAATAGGGCACCACCGGTATGGAAGAGCCTACATGGCAGGGCACTTCTGCCGTAACATTATAGTCATTCGGCAACTCCTTCATGCAAGCCACCGCCGTTGCGTATGGCGACTGGAAGTGCAGAACCACGTTTACGTCCGGTCTTTCCCTCAACACTCCAAGATGAAAACCGTTTTCCATGGTCGGCTTTACCCCATTAAGCACTTCGCCAGTCTCCAGTTTGCATACCGCCACCTTTTCTTTAGACAGCGAAGGCACCCATGAGCCTGTTCCCGACAAAAGTACCTCATCGCCTACTCTCCAGGAAATGTTACCGCTACTGCATATTGTCAAACCTGCATCACCTACACGGTGAGCTTCTGAAATGAATTTCTCTATTTGTTCGTTCGTTATCATAATACTTTCTTATATAAATCCAAAATAATTTCTTCTGTCACTTCACGTGGGTTACCGGGAGTACATACATCTGCGTATGCCGCCTTGGCAAGACGGGGAAGATCTTCTGCCTTCACACCCAACTCTGAGAGATGCTGAGGAATTCCCACACGCACGGCAAGCTCCTTAACAGCCTTTACCGCCGCATCGGCTGCCTCTTCCTTGCTCATGCCTGCCGAATACACATTCATTGCCTTAGCGATGTCCACATACTTATCAAGCGCTGCTGAAGCATTGAATTCCATGATTGTAGGCAAAAGTAATGCGTTGGCCACACCGTGAGGTATATCAAAGATTGCACCCAACGGATGTGCCATTCCGTGTACCACTCCCAAGCCTACATTTGAAAATGCCATACCGGCTATATATTGCGCCACCGCCATTCCGTTACGAGCATCTGCATTGTCCGGTTCATTTACGGCAGTTTCAAGATAGCGGGCTATCATCTCGATGGCCTTGATTTCGAACATGTCACTCATCTCCCACGCGCCTTTGGTTATCAAGCCTTCTACGGCATGAGTAAGGGCATCAAGACCCGTAGCGGCAGTCAGGCTTTTGGGAAGAGTGTACATCAATTCGGCATCCACTATCGCGATGGCAGGAATATCGTTAGGATCGACACAAACCATCTTTTTATGGTTTTCCTCATCGGTTATCACATAGTTGATTGTGACCTCGGCTGCTGTTCCGGCCGTAGTCGGAAGAGCGATTATGGGCACTGACTTCTTCTTTGTATCAGCCACTCCTTCGAGTGATACGACATCGGAGAATTCGGGGTTATTGGTTATGATGCCTATAGCCTTGGCCGTATCCATGGATGAGCCACCACCAATGGCAATAATGAAATCCGCTCCGGAAGCCGCGTATGCCGAAAGGCCCGCCTTCACATTTGAAACGGTAGGGTTCTGTTTGATTTCGCTGAACACTTCGTATGGGATATTCGCATCGCGCAATACGGACAACACCTTATCGGCTACACCGAACTTTATCAAGTCCTTGTCTGTGGCAACAAAGGCTTTTTTAAGCCCAAGGCGTGATATTTCTTTGGGAAGCACTTCTCTGGCTCCCGGACCGAAGTAAGAAACTTCGTTCAAAATGAATCTGTTTATCATAACAATCAGATTTTATGAAGTTACGAACAGGCAGTAAAAAGATCCACTACCTGTTCATAATCTCCCCAATTAACTATAACATAAATAATCAGTAATAATCTACTCGCTTTTACTTATAGATAGGTCCATAATTCTGGCAAGCTCTATAGTCGGCCCCTTCCTTATCCATACCGAATGCATTCCATGCTGCCGGACGGAAAATTTTATCTTCGTCCACATTGTGCATACATACGGGGATGCGAAGCATGGAAGCCAATGTAATCAAATCCTGACCGATGTGGCCATAGCTGATTGCTCCGTGGTTTGCGCCCCAGTTGTTCATTACCGAATATACATCCTTGAATGCCGGTTTATCGCACAAACGCGGTACGAACCATGTCGTAGGCCATGTACGGTCAGTGCGTTCGTCAAGAAGCTTATGTATTTCGGGGTCTATTTCCACCGTCCAGCCTTCTGCAATCTGAAGCACGGGACCAAGGCCTTTCACCAGGTTCAAACGGCTCATCGTGACAGGCATACCACCTTTTGAGAGGAAGTTTGAAGAGAAACCGCCGCCACGGAAATAATCTCTGTTGGCAGGATACCATGTCGTAGCTTCCAGACATTTCTCCACTTCCGCATCTGTAATTTCCCAAGCCGGCTTCATGACAGGATTTCCTTCGGCATCAGTCTGCTGGCCTGTACCGTCAAGCGTAGTGGCACCTGAGTTGATAAGGTGTATGATACCGTTCTCTGCCAATCCGGTAAGTTCTTTTCCCGTTACACGCTTTACGGCTTCAGGGCTCCAGTATGTACGTACATCCGAGAAGATCTGCGCACGGTTTGTCAACAGATGTCCGAAGAGCATGGCCACCCCGTTGCAGGCGTCATTCTCTGTCGCTACCACAAATGCCTCACGGATGCCGTTCCAGTCAAACGATGTATTAAGCAGCGCTTCCGAATAGTCACCGTTCGGATAGAAGTCTGTCCACTGACGCTGGCCTTGGAATCCGGCCGCAATCGCATTATGTCCGAGCGCCTCTTCCTTGAATCCCATCTCCTTGAGTTTGGGATTACCGGTCATCAGGTCGCGCATGATGATTGTCATCTTAACGATAAATTCCCAATCGGCATCCTTTTCTTCACGCGTCTTTTTCTTTGCATCAGTATTGAAATCATGACCTTCGTTCTTCTTGCAATACTTCTCTGTCCATGCCATAGCCTTGGCATATTCTTCCTGGTCATAGATGCCTTCGGTCATACGGCGGATTATTTCTGTAAGGTCAACCGATTCATTGCGCATTCCAAGATACTCTTGGAAGAAATCGGGATTTACGATAGACCCCGCAATGCCCATCGACACACTGCCCATAGAAAGATATGACTTGCCGCGCATGGTGGCCACAGCCTGTGCCGCACGTGCGAAACGGAGTATTTTCTCAGCCACATCAGCCGGAATTGTGTTGTCCTCAAGATCCTGCACATCACGTCCATAGATGCCAAAAGCAGGCAAGCCCTTCTGTGCGTGTCCGGCAAGCACAGCTGCCAGATAGACAGCTCCCGGTCTTTCGGTTCCGTTAAATCCCCAGACAGCCTTCGGATAATAAGGGTTCATATCCATCGTCTCAGCTCCATAGCACCAGCAAGAGGTAACCGTAATAGTAGCGCCTACCCCTTCACGTTCAAACTTTTCCGCACAAGCAGCACTTTCAGCCACACGCCCTATCGTAGAATCGGCAATCACACATTCAACCGGGCTTCCGTCTCCATTCTTCAAGTTAGAAGAAATGAGTTCAGCCACGGCTTTGGCAAGGTTCATAGTCTTTTCTTCAAGGCTCTCGCGGACACCACCCTGACGTCCGTCGATTGTGGGACGAATCCCGATTTTCGGATAATTTTTCATTGTTTCGACAATTTATAGAATTGGTATTTGATATTTTTACTCACATATTCCGGCATAGGAAAGCTATGCTGAACTATGCAGACTTCTCTGTAAACAAAAGTATAACAACATCCGGATAAGGCTGAAATCATACCGAACTTCGCAAATGCACCTCCGTGTGGAGATAAGTCTGAACGGCTTCGCCCGTAAGTATAAATTTTGCAGCCAGCCTCCCCATTTCATCCCAATTTACACTCAAAGCAGTGATTCCGTCGTCTATCACCTCGTATGCGGGCGTATCATTGTATGCAATAATACCAAAATCGCGTCCGCACTTCATGCCTTTTTCCCTACTTCGTTTTATGATGTTCACAACATCCGTCTGCCGTATAACGATATAAGCCACCTCTTTCTCCACATCTGTAATGTCCTCAAGCTCTGAAATTTCAGAAATGAAATCATTATCACGACAATACTGCCTGAAACTATCTGCCGACACGCGGGGATGCTTGGAATCGACCGGCAGCTGGAATATAATCTTACGATATTTCTTCAGCCTCCCGGTCAGTTGCACAAGGACATTATAAAATTCATCATCAAAATTCTGGCATATATAAGAATAATTCTCTTTCTCAAACCTTCCGAAGTCGAGCAACAACAGACGCGAAGGGTTGATCTTATGGAACAAAGGAGAGAATCTCGCATTATCAAAGTTCATCACCACATAATAATTATAGCGGCCTATGGCTTCGTGCAATATCGTATTGAAAATATGCTCATTGTATTGATGAAACCACAAATCCACTTTATACGACGTGGATAGTCTGCGTACGAAACTGTTATACAATGTATTCTTAAAAGGCGAATACTCGTCAAGCAGCAGAAATATCTTTTCCTGACGGTTTTTCACATAATACCCCTTGCCTGGAGTAGAATCAATAAGCTTCCGCTCGCGCAAATCGGAAAACGCCTTAAAGACAGTATCGCGCGACACGTTATAAGCCTTACTGAGAGAATTGATAGAAGGCAGACCGGTATCTGTCTTGTACTTCCCCATCATGATATCCTGTTCGATGATATCCGACAGCTGTTTTACTTTTGTGGACTGCTGTCCGAAGTTCACTTTATCTCTCATTACTCAGGCTGTTATCTGTGCTGAACTGTTCTGATGCAAAGGAATGAAATTTGTGTCTCACAGCAAAAGAATATTATATGTTTAAAAACATCCGGAGGCGTTTTTTATCCAAACGGCAAAGTCTTGTCCCAACCTGTTGATGGAACTAAATCGACCAGAAAACAACTTCTGCAATTTTCCCTATATTCCCCGGTTTGACAGACACTTGCGTCTGTCGTCTCAAACACTTGTGTCTGTCAGCTTGAACACAAGTGTTTGTCACGTTGAACACAAGTGTCTGTCAGCCCATTTTTCAGCCACTGATAATCAGTATATTATAAAACTTTGAGCAGCAAGCCTGCGAATTAACTCCGCTGATGCGGCAGCCACAACTTTTGCATCACGCTTTTTGCATTTAAAAGAGTTAGAAAAGTTTAAACCGATACTTCTGCAACCACATATATGCACAAGAGCATCGGCTTTTAGTTCCTCTAAAAGGAAATGGAAATCACAAATATTTACACAAAAAATCTCCCTCCCACAAATTCCATTATCCTCTGTTCCTCCTGCCCGCATCTTATCAGGTCCTTTTCTGCTCCGTACTTTCTTCGGTGTTTCTTCGGACGTTCTTCGGACATTCTTCGGTCCTAGGGAGTGGAGTTTGTCCGAAGAACGTCCGAAGCCGAATAGGTCCTGGTAGGGGTGGGATAAGATGCAGACAGGGAGAACAAAAAGGAAAAGGGGAAAGGGTGTTTTTTTCACCGGAACACGAAGAGCGCTGGAAGGCTACGAATTTTTCTTTACATTCAAAAAGAAAGAGAAGAAACAGGGAGGTGTGTACGAATTTACTCTTTGCTCTGATTTATCGGTTTTTATTGCGTAATATGCCGATGTTTGCGTATCTTTGTACATCGTATTAGTCCAAAATGCCAAAGTTATGATGAATACACCGGTCGATATGCTTCGTAAGCTCCCGATAGGGATACAGAGTTTCGAGAAACTTCGTTCCGAAGGATTCATGTATGTGGATAAAACCGCATTCGTATTTCGGCTGGTACAGGCGGGTGTCCCTTGTTTCCTCAGCCGTCCCCGTCGGTTCGGAAAAAGCCTTTTGCTTTCCACTTTGGAGGCTTATTTCAAAGGGAAAAAAGAATTGTTCAAAGGGCTTGCCATCGAGCAGTTGGAACAGGAATGGTTGGAATATCCCGTGTTGCATCTTGATTTGAATGCAGAAAAATACGACAGCAACGAACGGCTGGAAAAGATGCTTGAACGGCAACTGGAAGGATGGGAAGCGACCTATGGCGTAGATAAAGGCAACATGACCTATTCCGGACGCTTTTCTGCCGTCATACAGCGTGCTTGCGAACAGACCGGACGTCGCGTGGTCGTGCTTGTGGACGAATATGACAAACCCATGCTGCAAACATTCGCCAGAATAAACGAACAAACCGTAGAGGATATAAATGCGGGAAAAGAAAGTGCCTTTGCCGCATTATACGACAGCTACTATAGCTACCTGTGCGTGTTTGCCACCACCTAATTATATTCAATGCGGACGAGGCTAAGGAGATTGTCAATGACGTGTTCATCAATGTATGGAACAGCAGAGGAAGGCTCAACTTTCCCATTCATAATTACCTGCTGCGGAGTGTACAGAACCGCTGCCTGAACCACATCCGCACGCTGCACACGCGCGAACGGGTGCTTGATGAATATCGGGAAGAATTGCTGGCCTTTCAGGAAGAGCTCTGCGCGAATGACGATGACCCGCTGCAATTATTGGAGATTGAAGAGCTGAAAGAACGGGGCGGCACGGTAATAAGATTCACTGCCTGCCAAGTGCAATCTGGTCTTCAGAAAATATCTGTACGAAGGCATGTCTCCGCAAGAGATTGCAGACGAGCAAGCCATGTCTGTCAATACGGTGCGGGTCCACATCAAGAATGCGATGGACCGCATCAAGCTCCGGTTAGGTCCTATGGCGGGGATGTTGCTGCTGTTCGTTTATGGCAAGCTATGAAGGAAACACAAAAAGCCTGCCGTCACATATCAGGACACGGCAGGCTTTCTATTTTATTCTATAAATATATCGGAAAAAAGAAACGGACTTATCTCAACGCCTCCACCTCTTCCGGTGTCAACGGAATCTTCTTGCCCAAACGACGGGCACCGGTTTCGGTAATCAGATAGTCTTCTTCATTGCGGATGCCACCAAAATCACGATACTCTTCCAACTTATCATAGTTGATGAAGTCGGCGAACTTCTTTTCACCCTTCCAAAGATCCATCAGTTCGGGGATGAAATAGATACCCGGCTCTACGGTAATCACAAAGCCCGGCTCCAAAGGAACGGCAAGGCGCTGGCTCTTGCGACCGAACTGCGTACTCTTAGGCTGACCGTTGTAACCGACCCATACTTCACCTAAGTTCTCCATGTCGTGCACATCCAGCCCCATCATGTGTCCCAATCCACATTGGAAGAACATGGCGTGCGCACCTTCGCGCACCGCATCTTCGGTATTTCCCTTCATCAAGCCGAGGTCTTTCAGTCCATCGACCATCACGCGTGCCGCGAGGTCATAGACCTCCATGTAAGGCACTCCGGGACGAAGCGCATTGACCGCCGCTATATGCATGGCATTTGAAAGTTCGTAAATGACGCGCTGGCGCGGAGTGAACGTCTTATCGACAGGCATTGTGGACGACATGTCACCGCAATATCCCGAAGGGAGTTCGGCACCGGCATCAATCAGGAACATGTCGCCCGACTTCACCTTATTGCCGTGATAGTGGTTGTGCAGCGTCTGACCGTTCACCGTAGCAATCGTAGCGAACGAGAGTTCGCAGTTGTTCATCTCGGCGACGCGGTTCATCTCGGCCACCACTTCATACTCATACATTCCCGGACGAAGCACCTTCATGGCGGTGATGTGCATATCGGAAGTCACGTTGCAGGCCTTCTCTATTTCCACAAGTTCTTCTTCGGTCTTATAGTTACGCTGTGCCACTACCGCACGGATAAACGGTACGGAACCTTCCTGATGTGCGGGAGGAACACCCAGCCAATCCATCAGCTTCAATTTGTGTTCGGCACGGTAAGGAGGAAGATAGTGTATGTTCTGTCCTTTTTGCACAGCCCGGTGCAGGTAATTGACGATATCGGCGTATGGACGAGTCTCGGAAATACCCACCATCGTCGCTTTCTCGTGAAGCGTAGGCTGGGTTCCCATCCAGACAATGTGGTCAATAGAGAGTTCATCGCCGAAAATAATCTCTTTATCCTCATCTATGTCTATAATGGCTGCCAATCCGGCAAACGACAATCCGAAAAAATAGAGGAAAGTGGAATCCTGGCGGTAACGGAAGGTATTATCCGCATAATTCAACCCTTGTTCATCGTTACCCAAAAACAATAACACTCCGGAGCCAATCGTTTTTTTCAGCAGGGCTCTGCGCTGCACATACGTTTCTTTTGCAAACATAGTATTCTATTTTAGTTGTTTTTAGGGCAAAGATAAACATAAATACAGAACCTACCCGCCCCTTTCTTGTTAAATATCGTATGAGAAGGTTTCGCATTCTCGAACAATTCACTATTTTTGCACTAAATTCAGAATCAAACAAAGTATGGCACAAGGTTCCCGACAGGTACAGACACAAGCGCAGCAACAGGTACAAACGCTGTCGCCGCAACAGATTTTGGTGGTTAGGCTGCTGGAACTCCCTGCTGTAGAGCTGGAAGACCGCATACGCGGCGAACTTCTGGAAAATCCGGCACTGGAAGAAGGGCGGGAAGAGACTCCGGAAGACGAGTACTCCAACGATAACGGCACGGAAACCGAACAGGAAGAAAACGGCGATACCGATTACGATTCACTGAGCGACTATCTGAACGAAGACGATATTCCCGACTATAAGCTGCAAGAGAACAACCGAAGCAAGGGAGAGCAAGCGGAAGAAATACCTTTCTCCGACACCACCTCTTTCTACGAAACCCTGAAAGAGCAGCTGGGCGAACGCAACCTCACCGAGCACCAACGCGAACTGGCGGAATATCTGATCGGCTCGTTGGACGACGACGGCCTGCTGCGCAAATCGCTGGAAAGCATCTGTGACGAACTGGCCATCTATGCCGGCATAGACACTTCCATGCAAGAACTGGAAGAGATGCTGAAAATCATCCAGGATTTCGACCCTGCCGGACTGGGTGCCCGCAACCTGCAGGAGTGCCTGCTCATCCAGATACGCCGTAAGATAGAGCAACAACCGTGCCCGGATTCACTGCTCCGCATCGAAGAATCCATCATTTCCGAATGTTACGAGGAGTTTACCCGCAAACATTGGGACAAGATACAACAGAAATTCGACCTGAAAGAAGAAGTTTTCGACCGGGCAATCAAGGAAATCTGCAAACTGAATCCCCGCCCGGGGGCCTCTTTGGGAGAAACCATCGGCAAAAACATGCAGCAGATAGTTCCCGACTTTCTGGTGGATACCTACGATGACGGCACCATCAGCGTGACGCTGAACAACCGCAACGTGCCGGAACTGCGCATGAGCCGCGACTTCACCGAAATGGTGGAGGAACACACCAAAAACAAGGCGAACCAGTCCAAAGAATCGAAAGAAGCCATGCTGTTCCTGAAGCAGAAAATGGATGCCGCACAAGGTTTCATCGATGCTGTAAAACAACGGCAACAAACGTTGATGACCACCATGCAAGCCATTATCGACCTGCAACGCCCCTTCTTCCTCGAAGGAGACGAATCGCTGTTGCGCCCCATGATACTGAAGGATGTGGCAGAGCGTACCGGGCTGGACATCTCCACCATCTCGCGCGTGAGCAACAGCAAGTACGTACAGACCAACTTCGGCATCTATTCGCTGAAATTCTTCTTCAACGACGGCTATATCACCGAAGACGGCGAAGAAATGTCCGTACGCGAAATACGCAAGATTCTAAAAGAGTGCATCGACAGCGAGGACAAAAAGAGACCTTATACGGATGATGAGCTTACCGAAAAGCTGAAAGAAAAAGGCTATCCGATAGCTCGCCGGACGGTGGCCAAATACCGTCAGCAGATGGGCATACCGGTAGCAAGATTAAGAAGATAAGAGCAGTAGTAATTGTACAATTCATAAGTGGAATTAGATTCATGGAAGAATATATCATAACAGACAGGACCTTGGTAAAAACCTCAAAAGTCATTTCGGCCATCTTCACGCCGTTTTCCATTCCTTTTGTGGCTTTCCTGATTCTGTTTGCCTTTTCATACCTGCGCATCATGCCGCTGCAATACAAGCTGATTGTGCTGGGCGTAGTCTTTTGCTTCACTATTCTGATGCCTACGCTGACTATTTTCATCTTTCAGAAAATCAACGGTTTCAGTCCGAAAGACATGACCGACCGGAAAAAGAGGTATATCCCCTTCTTTCTGACCATCGTTTCCTATATATTCTGCCTGCTGATGATGCAACGGCTGAATATCCCTTGGTATATGACGGGAATCATCCTCGCCGCACTGGTAATGATGGTTATCTGCGTCCTCCTCAACTCGGTATGGAAGCTCAGCGAACACATGGCAGGAGCAGGAGCGGTAGTAGGCGGGCTGGTGGCTTTCAGTGCGCTGTTCGGCTACAACCCCATTTGGTGGCTCTGCCTCTTCATATTGGCGGCAGGAACATTGGGCACTGCCCGCATCATCCTGCAACATCATACCTTGAGCGAAGTGATGGGAGGATTTGCCGTGGGACTACTTTGCACCTTATTGGTGCTCCACCCGTTAAGCAACATCCTCTTCCGCATCTTTCTTTTTTAGAACTATAAATCGACAATCGTGAATTTTCAATTAAATAAGTATTAACCCTTAAAAACTAACAATCATGAATTTTCCAACAAATGTAAAGTACACGCAAGAACATGAATGGATTCGCCAAGAAGGCGACATCGCTTATGTAGGTATCACCGACTACGCACAGGAGCAACTGGGCGACATCGTATTTGTCGATATCCCGACAGAAGGCGAGACATTGGCTGCCGGCGACACGTTCGGTACCATCGAAGTAGTGAAAACCATCTCAGACCTTTTCTTGCCCGTAGGCGGAGAAGTGCTGGAACAGAACGAAGCGTTGGCCGACCAACCGGAGCTGGTAAACACAGACCCGTATGGCGAAGGCTGGCTTATCAAAATCAAGCCTGCTGCCGATGCCGACTTCGACAGTCTGCTGGATGCGGAAGCATACAAAGCACTGGTGAATGAATAACCAAACAATTGATAATTGATAGTTGGCAGTTGCAATTGACAGATATTATTTTATCAGTCAATTATCAACTGCTAATTGTCAATTGTCAGTTATCAATTATCAATTTAAAAGATATGACTCCAATCGTTAGCATTATCATGGGCAGCACCTCCGACCTTCCTGTTATGGAGAAGGCGGCTCAGTTGCTCAATGACTTACATGTACCGTTCGAAATGAACGCCCTATCCGCTCACCGCACCCCGGAAGCAGTGGAAGAGTTTGCCACGAATGCCCGCCAACGCGGCATCAAAGTGATTATCGCCGCTGCCGGCATGGCTGCTGCCCTACCCGGCGTCATTGCAGCCAATACCACTCTGCCGGTCATCGGTGTACCCATCAAAGGTTCCGTGCTCGACGGCGTAGATGCCCTCTACTCCATCATACAGATGCCTCCCGGCATACCCGTAGCGACAGTTGCCATCAACGGTGCCATGAACGCCGCCATCCTCGCCGTACAAATGCTCGCCCTAAGCGATGCCTCACTGGCCGAGACATTCGCCGCTTACAAAGAGGAACTGAAGAAAAAAATCGTCAAGGCCAACGAGGACTTGAAAGAGGTGAAGTACGAATACAAAACCAATTAAAAAAAGGTGGATTTATTCAACTATTCCCGACGGGAAACAATCGAAGTAAACATTGGGGCCACTCCGATGGGAGGCTCCAATCCTATCCGCATACAAAGTATGACGAACACCGCCACGCAAGACACGAAAGCCTGCGTGGCACAGGCTAAACGCATCGTCGATGCCGGAGGAGAGTATGTACGACTCACGGCGCAAGGTGTCAAAGAAGCGGAGAACCTGAAGAATATCAATGCGGCACTGCGGCAAGACGGCTACATGGTGCCGCTCGTAGCCGACATTCACTTCAATCCCAAGGTAGCGGATGTCGCGGCACAATATGTAGAGAAAGTACGCATCAACCCGGGCAACTATGTGGACTCGGCACGCACCTTCAAGCATCTGGAATATACCGACGAGGAGTATGCCCAGGAACTCCGGAAGATACACGACCGCTTCGTCCCCTTCCTCCACATCTGCAAGGAGAACCATACCGCCATCCGCATCGGCGTGAACCACGGTTCCCTATCCGACCGCATCATGTCGCGCTACGGCGACACGCCGGAAGGCATGGTGGAATCGTGCATGGAGTTTCTGCGCATCTGCGTGCAAGAGCACTTCACAGACGTGGTCATCTCCATCAAGGCATCCAACACTGTGGTCATGGTGAAGACGGTACGCCTGCTGGCAACCATCATGGAGCAGGAAGGCATGAAGTTCCCGCTGCACCTTGGCGTAACGGAAGCCGGAGACGGAGAAGATGGCCGCATCAAGTCGGCCCTGGGCATCGGTGCCCTGCTGGCGGACGGACTGGGCGACACCATCCGGGTCTCCCTGAGTGAAGCGCCGGAAGCGGAAATCCCCGTAGCCCGCAAACTGGTGGACTACATCGTGCAGCGCCACAATCATCCCTACCTCCCCGGAGCCGACGTGCCGGAATTCAATTACCTCTCCCCTACCCGCCGCGAGACAACCGCCGTGCATAACATAGGCGGTGACCATCTGCCCTTAGTAGTCGCCGCACGTCTGAACGGAACGATGGACTTCCGCCCGCCATTCATGCCGGACTACGTTTATACAGGACGTATCCTCCCCGAAGCACTGCCGGAGGGCATGCAGGGCATCGTGGATGCCGATGTCTGGATGCAGCATAGTGCCGAAGGCGCAGAGCTAAGCAGCATCTGGCCCGCCTTCAAAGGAGACCAGCTACCTTTCCTCAGCAGCTGCGGTGCCTCCTTGAAGTTCCTCTTCATCACCTACATGGGATTGAACGACGAGGCCATCGCCTGCCTGAAGTATCATCCGGAGGTCGTATTGGTATCGCAAAGCAACCACCCCAACCGTTTGGGAGAACAACGCGCCTTGGCACACCAACTGATGAAGGAAGGCCTGAAGAATCCGATAGTCTTCTTCGAGCACTATGCCGAGAGCGAACTGGAGAATCTGCAAATCAAAGCCGCCGCCGATATGGGAGCCCTCATCTTTGACGGCTTGTGCGACGGTATCTTCCTCTTCAACCAAGGAGAAGCGATCAACGGGCAAGCAGTGGATACCACCGCATTCGGCATTCTGCAAGCCGGACGCGTACGCACCAGCAAGACAGAATACATCTCCTGCCCCGGCTGTGGAAGAACACTCTACAACTTAGAGAGCACCATCGCCCGCATCAAGGCAGCCACCTCCCACCTGAAAGGCCTCAAGATAGGCATCATGGGATGCATCGTCAACGGCCCCGGAGAGATGGCGGATGCCGACTACGGCTACGTAGGTGCCGGACGTGGCAAAATCAGCCTCTACAAGAAAAAGGAGTGCATCGAAAAGAACATTCCCGAAGAAGAAGCCGTGGAGAAACTGATAGAACTGATAAAAAACAACGGAGACTACAACCGAGAGTGAGTTGACGAGTTAACGAGTTGACAAGTTTACAAGACTTCTCCTTGTAGCCTTGTAAACTCGTCAACTTATAAATTCACTAACAAACTTCTAAAAACCTTATTTATGGACTATCAGAAGATATTGGAAGACATCTATCAGGAGATACAGCCATACGCCTCTGTCGGCAAACAGGCTGATTATATTCCGGCACTCGCCCGGGTCAACCCGGACCAGTTCGGCATGTGCATTCACACCATCCAAGGCGAAACATTCATGCATGGGAAGGCTGCCACCGGCTTCTCCATACAAAGTATCTCGAAAGTATTCTCACTGGCTATGTGTCTGAGCCTTGAAGGAGACCAGCTGTGGGAGAGAGTGGGCAAAGAGCCTTCGGGCACCGCCTTCAACTCACTGATACAATTGGAAGTGGAAAAAGGCATTCCCCGAAACCCGTTCATCAATGCCGGAGCCATCGTGATGACCGACATCCTGCTGAACCGCCTGAAACATCCCGAAGAGGAGTATCTCCGTTTTGTCCGCTCCATCAGCGGCAACAGCCGGATAGACTATAACGAGGAGGTGGCACAATCCGAACGTGGGAACGGCTACCTGAACGCAGCCATCGCCAACCTGCTGAAGTATCACCACAACATTGACAATGACATCGAACGTGTGCTTCGTTTCTATTTCCTGCAATGCTCTATAGAGATGAGTTGCTACGACCTGTCGCGTGCCTTCCTGCCTTTTGCCAACCACAAGCAGGAGTTCGCCTTCGAAGGCATCACACTGACATCATCGCAGGTGAAAAGAATCAATGCCATCATGCAGACCTGCGGCTTCTATGACGAAGCGGGTGAGTTCTCTTATCTGGTAGGCCTTCCGGGAAAAAGTGGAGTGGGAGGCGGCATAGCGGCCATCTATCCACTGCGCTACTCTGTAGCCGTATGGAGTCCACGGTTGAACCGAAAAGGAAATTCCGTAATGGGTATCAAGGCGTTGGAACTGCTGACCACACAGACGCAAGAGTCTATTTTCTGAAACAAAAGAATAGCAGAAATACTTCTTTCCCTTTCAAGCCGAATAAGAGAAAAGGTGTGTTGAGATGGAAAGAGGCAAACATAATGATTGAATAAGGTACAAATTCTAAGAACCTGAAAAAGCAGGAGGTGCGTTAAAACGCACCTCCTTTCAAATACAATTAAACCTGAACTTATTCCACTTGATTAATAACCCGGATTCTGGTCATCGGCAAGAAGCGGGTTGTAGTCAATGGCACTCTGCGGGATAGGCATCAGCATCAGACGCTGGTTCCAAACAAGGTTGATGAGCAGGTCACCGGCAGGATTATAGCAAGGACCGTTCATGTATTGTTCGCAGTAGGTCTCACCGTAACGGCGTACATCCTGGAAACGCTGTCCCTCACCCGCCAACTCAATGCGACGTTCGTTACGCACAAAGTCAAGAGCTGCTTCTTTGGAGAGCGAAGCAGGCACATCGGGCATACCGCAGCGGTCGCGCAAGTCGTTGAGGGCTGCCTGCACGGAGCTATCCCAACCGGTTGTCTGGATATGTGCCTCCGCATAGGTCAACAACACCTCGGCATAGCGGATGACGGGATAGTCACACGAAGAAGCCCAAGTGTCGTATGCTTCGAGTGCCACCATTTTACGGAAGGCATAGCCCGACCACGATTCGTTACCATTCTTGTTGAAATTATCCGGATTGAACATGAAATAGTAGGTTCCTTTACCTGCCAGTTCGTGCCAGCCCTTGAAGGGGAACATCAACGACGCATAGAGACGGCTGTCGCGATTGCGGAACTCGTTCATATAGGCATACTGCATCAGGTCGGTCTGTTGCACCTGTTGCTGATAAGCATTCTGGTCGTTGCTGTTGGCAGAGAAGTCGCTCCACATCGCCTCAAAGTTTGCCGCACGGGTTTCAGGAGCAATGTCATTGCGCTTGGTTTTTCCATCTACATCCCAATAGGCATCCACCAGGTTCTGCATCGGTTCGAAAGAGATATAACCTTCATAAGCAGACATCGACATGGGAATCATATAAGTATAGCGCATCCAGTCGTAGTTGTTCTTGTCGGCTGCATATTCACGTGTCACCACATACTCGGGATTCTTCGGGTTGGCGTTTTCGTCAAACCAGAGAGCTTCGTAACTGAACATGCCTCGGATGAACTTGTCACGATCAATGCCTTTGGCTTCATAGTCGATGTAAGCGTCCATTTCGTCAGTTTCCTGCTGTTGGGCAGCACTTAAGGCACCATTCAGACGGAACAAGGCATGGTTGCTCTTAGTGATGATTTCGTTGGCCGAAGCCTCCGCCTCGGCATAGTTGCCAAAATAAAGGGCAGCACGCGCACGCAATGCCAAAGCGCCCCAGCGGGTGATGCGGCCGCTTTCATACAAGTAACCGCCCTTGTAGCTTTCGGGCAGAATATTGGCAACTTCCGCCAACTCCCTGAGGACGAAGGATTGCACCTCTTCTACGGAATTGCGCGGAACATTGGGTGCATCGTATGCCAATACATCGGTCACAATAGCCACCTTACCAAACTGGTTGGTAAGCCCCAAATAACTATAAGCACGGAAGAAACGGGCTTCTGCCTTCATGCGTTCCTTCAGGTTTTCGTCCATCACACAAGTTTCCACGTTGGCGAGGAAGTTATTAACCATACGGATGGTGCCGAAGTAATAGTTTCCATAGCTTTCGGAGGCACTGATACCATTCTGTTGCAGCATCTCCATATTGCCTTCCCATGGTTTGTGGCTATGGGAGTTGTCGGTACAACATTCATCGTAAAGTTTGGCACCGTCAAGCTCGGCATAGCAGCTGTTCAGCGCATACCAAGCATCCTTTTCAGTTTTCCAGAAGTTTTCGGCAGCCATTTCGGATGGCGGCACTACATCAAGGTCGCAAGCGGTGAAAGAACCCGCCATGCAGAGACCTAAAGCGATGATTTTTATGTTATTTTTCATTGTTCTGAAATTTATAAGTTTAGAAAGAAACATTGACACCTAAAGCTACAGATTTAGTTCCGAGATTATAGATGACACCACTGGCCGATTCGGGGTCGAAATCTTCCATACGGTCATCTGCACGGAAAGTGAAGAGGTTTTCACCAGTGACGAACACCTTCAGCGACTGCAATCCCCAATTCTTCACCACCGTATCAGGTACTTTGTATCCCAACGAGAGGGTCTTGATGCGGAAGTAGTCGGCATCAAACAAGTGGCTGGAGTTGAAGTTACGATTGTACGTGGTGTGCACGCTACTTGCCGAGTAGATACGAGGATAAACCGCATGTGGGTTGGGATTCTCTTCAGTCCAACGCTTCAAGTGGAACTTGCGCGGTTGGTCCATACCATGGAAGAAGGGATGTATGCCATAGACATCGAATGCAACGCTGGTACCGCTTACACCCTGTCCGAAGGCACTGAATTCAAAGTCCTTCCAGTTCAAGCTGAGGTTCAATCCATAAGTAAAATCAGGCACGTCTTTACCAATGATGGTACGGTCATCAGCCGTGATGGCACTACCCCATTCCACTCCCTCACGCTGGGGAACGAACTTGATATCACCGGCATTGGGCTTCACCCCGCTCAGTGTATAATAGTGACCGGCATCAATTTCTTCCTGTGTGTAGAGTCCGTTGGCCTGATAGCCATAGAACGATCCTACGGGATGTCCCTCGCGCAAGATATACTTGATGATGTGACTTGCATCAACGGTCTTGTTGTTCGAATCACCCATCTCAACCACTCGGTTGCGGTTAGTGGCGATGTTTCCGCCAACGGTATATTTCAACTTGCCGATATTGCCCTGATAAGTGGCCGCGAATTCAAAACCGGAATTCTTCACCTTACCAAAGTTTTGTGACGGCTCGGTGGTGATACCTGTTTCGGCAGGCACATTATAGCGCAGCAGGATGTCGCTTGTATTCTTAATATAATAGTCGGCTGTGATGTTCAACCTTCCATTGAAAAGGGTGGCGTCGATACCGAAGTCGGTAAGGGCCACTTTTTCCCAACCTAACGAAGCGTTGGCAGGTCTGGACTCCACGATACCCATGACATCGGAATTATCAAAAGTATAATGGTAGTTCGACGAATAGTTCTGGAAGTAATCATAGTCGCCCACATTGTTGATGTTGCCGAGCGTACCGTACGAACCACGTATCTTGAGGTTGTCGAGCCAGTCGATATTCTTCATGAATGCCTCCTCGCTGATTCTCCAACCTGCGGAGAACGAAGGGAACCACCCCCAACGGTTGTTCTTGTGGAAACGGGAAGAGGCATCGGTACGGAGGTTGAATTCAAAGAGGTAACGGTCCATCAGGCTGTAGTTGATACGGCCGAAATAGGAGAGCATCTTGTTTTCCGAAGAGGAACCGCCATTCTGATAGCCGGCACCTGCCGTGGAACCGCCACTGATGTCGGTCAAGCCATCGGAGGGGAAGTCCTGACGAGATGCGGTGAGTTGCTCGAATTTATAGTGTTCGTAAGAGGTACCCAGCAAGACGTTGATGGAGTGGATGTCCTTACTCCAATCGTAGCGTGCGGTAGTGGTATAGAGGATGGTAGAAGAACTCTGCCAGTTCATATTCATTTTGTTCACCGTATTGCCGGTACCGCCAATCTCCTCGTCCGAGAAGAAGTTGATGGCATTCTCCTGCAGGGCGGTATAGCTTTTGGACTTATATTCAGTGGTGCGGTAAGTACCTTGTGCGCTGAGGGTGAATCCCTTGAAAGGCTTCAAGTCCACGCCGAGGTCGTACAGGGTGTTTTCGCTCTTGGTCTTGCTCCAGTCGTTCTTGGAGAGGGCACGCAACGGGTTTTTGTTGATGAAATTACTTTCAGCCAGTTTACCGCCGTTCACGGTACCCCAGTTGCCGTTGGACTGACGTGCAACAAAGGTGGAAGGCACCATGGAGAATGCGCCCAAGTCAGGTGCGCCGCAATCGCGGTCGTTCAGGCGCTGGATGTATTTCACCCCTGCCTTCACGGTCAGCCATTTGGTGACATCGGCATTCAGGTTGAGGTTCAGGTTGTAGCGGTTCATGTCCTGACCGGGAATCATCTTGTCGCGATAGACGTAGCCCAAACCGGCATAGTAGCGAATCTTCTCCGAACCGCCACTCACGTTAAGCGAATGTTGGGTAGTAACCACGTTCTTGTCCAGTATCAGGTCATTCCAACTGGTATTTGGATAGAGGTCGGGCTTGGAACCGTCACGGAACCATCCTATCTCCTCTTCGCTATAGCCTTGGAAGCGTCCGGCGGCAGGATTGGTATTGTAGAGCGCCTCGTTGTAGAGTTCAGCATATTGAGCTGAATTTACATATTCAGGCTTATAGGTAGGATTGTCGAACGATACGTAGCCGCTGTAAGATACATTGGTACGCTCTTTCTTACCCTGCTTGGTCGTAACCAATACTACGCCGTAAGCGGCACGTGAGCCATAGATGGAGGCAGAAGCTGCGTCTTTCAGGAAAGAGATAGATTCGATGCTGTTGGGGTCAAGGTTAGAAAAAAATGAGGAAGTAGCAATGACTCCATCGATGACATAAAGAGGGGCGGAAGTGCCCAGATTACCGCGACCACGGAAGTTAATCGTCGCGTCGGCACCGGGGCGAGAGATAATCGTCACACCGGGAACGGCGCCTTGCACGGATGAAAGCACATCGGTCTGCACACGGTCTTTGATTTCATCGGTGCTGACCGACGCCACCGAACCGGTAAGGTTCACCTTCTTCTGTGTGCCATAACCTACGACCACCACTTCCGCAAGGGCTTGTGCATCCTCTTTGAGCGTGATGTTATACTGAGTGACACTGGCCTTCACCTCGATGACCTGGCCGGCATAACCGATGTAGCTCACCTCAAGTTGCGCCCCCACGGGAACGGTCAAGGTAAAGTTTCCATCGACGTCGGTGATGGTTCCGTTAGCGCTGTTTCCCTTTTCAAAAACAGAAGCACCAATCACAGTTTCGCCCAAATTATCTTTGATGGTTCCCTTCACCGTGACATGTTTGTTCTGCTGAGCAGCCTGAACTTTAGTCACGCGTATCGATTTCAAGATAATCTCGTTGCCTTTCACCTGGTAGCTGATACCACTACCTTCAAACATTTCCTTCAACACCTTTTCGATACTGCCTTCACAATTGAAGTTCTTTGAGCGGAGTCCCTCCAAATCATTGGTGTCATAGAAAAAAGTGTAATCACTACTCTGCTCAATCTGCCGGATAGCGTCCTCATAACTGAGGGATTTTCCCTTGACAGCCACCGTTTCCTGGGCTGCCGATATCATACACACGGGAGAAAGGAGTAAGAGCATAAATGCCATGCGAAGATGGCGTGCCTTGAAATTGAGACAAAATTTACTCATGTTTCTCATGCAATTAGTTATTAATTAAACCTTAGATTATTTATATATAACATAGATGTTATCTCGTTTTTTATACCGCAGACTGGCGTTGTAGCAAATCTTGTCGAGCACCGACTCCAAGCTCTCGTCATAGCGGATATATCCGTTGAAACGATGATGACGGGACAGGTCACGGGCAGGCTTCACCTCCACATGATAGAGGTTGGAGATGCAGGCAACCAATTCGTCCAACGAACGGTCGGTAAAATGATAACGGCCATTGTCCCATTCAATCATCTCTACACTTTTCAGCTCGATTTTATCGGTCGAGGCACAATAGCTGATGCGCTGCCCCGGCTTCATCTCAATGCATTGTCCGCCTGACGAAGTTGTGAAATCCACCGCACCACGATAGAGGGTCACCTCACTTTCCTGAGCCTCGTCCCGGCTGATGACCTGGAATACCGTGCCCTTCACCTCGACAAATGACTCTCCGGTATATACTCTGAAAGGAACGCCCTCGCACTTCTTGACATCAAACACCGATTCTCCACTCAGCCAAACGCGGCGGTTCGTCAGATAGTTGGAAAAATACCGGATGGTACTGCCCGCCTTCATCCAAACCACAGAACTGTCCGGCAAAACAAACGTTTCATTCTGCACGGCATAATAGGTACGTTCCACCTCAGCCACAAGAGAGGGGGCAGGTTGTTTGCGGTCGGTAAGTCTCCATGTTCCCATCACCACCAACAGCAGAACAGAAGCCACGGCAAGGCTGCGCCACACGATGGCGAACATCCGGTGTCGCCGACGACCAACGGTCTGCCGACTGATGTGTTTCCAACACTTTTCTTCTGACTCATGGCTCATGACGCTCCGACCGATGAGGTCCCATTGGCGGCGCATCAACTGCTCTACGCGTTCCTCTTCAGCGAGCTTGCGTTGCTTTTCCCAAGAGGCGGACGTAGATTCGTTGTCTTGTCTGTTGTGGCTATCTATGTGCATAAAGAGATAGATATAAAAGGGCTATTTTGTTATTTTAAAAAAAGGTTCTTTGATGAACTTCACACTGCCACGAGCAGTATGGTCGAGCTTCACCTTCGAACCAAGCACGTCGCCTTCCACTTGGCTGCGGCCGATACGCACGTTGCGGCAGTATTCAAGCGTAATGCCTTCCTTACGATAATGATAAGGTTGGTAAGTGGTATTGCGGATAAGCTTATTATCCAAGAAGGTGAGTCCGTCCACCGAACGGGCATAGAGGATGGGATAGTCGAAAAGATGGAATGTGTTTTCCTCTATGCGGATGTTACGGTGGAAAGGATAGCGCACATCAGGCTCGGGAATCTCGGGATAGATGCTGATGACCGCCTCGCAGAACTGATAGAGCGAGGAGTTGCAGGGATAGCGGAACTCATTACGGCGAATCAGCACATCTTTCACCGCACCCGACTCAAACCAGTCGTTGGCATCGCCAGCTATCAGAATTGCCGAACCGCTGCTCTCGAAGATGTTATCTTCAACAACCACCTTACCTGGAGTAGAGACAAGCAAGCCACGGGCACGACAACTACCGAAGTGGCAGTTACGAATCTCGGCATCAGGGGCGCAAGTGAGGTTCTCCAACACATTGCCTTCCTGAATTCCGGCAGGGATAGGCTCACTGAAATCAACGATGAAGTCGGTCAGATTGATGGCTTCAAACCTGCTGACGGTACTTGTACCCACGGTACGCATGGTCTTGTTGTCGATGAAGCCGGCCTTTTCGCCCGGACGCCCCCACTCCATGCCCACGCTCATACTCTGCATGAAACGACATTGCACACGGGTAGGCGACAGCACCTTGATGATGCGCGAGCAGGTGCCGTGGATGTTGATGGGGTCGTCCATCAGTCCGGCAAAACGGCAACCGTCCACCGTCACCTTGCCGCTACAGCCCATGATGTGCAGTCCGTCATCGTGGCCGCTCAACACGCGCTTCTTGGCTTCGTTGGGCACCAAATTGACCCGATTGAACGAGAGTTCCTTACTATATTGGCAAAGCACGCCGAGACCTCCGGTATGATAGATATTGATGTTTTCAAGTTTTACTCCTTCGCTGTGGAAAAAGAACATGCCGGCATGGTCACGGTTGTTGTGACGAAGCACAAGCATGGTACCTGCAGCAGGAAAAGGAGCGGTTTCCCCCTCTCCGGGTTCGGTGAGGCGCACCACACCTTTCTTCAGTTCTTGAGCATGATAGCGCTTGCCCCAACCCAGATTATCACCCGTGTTGTAGCAGACGAAACGGGTGTCGGGCTCAAATTGCATGATGCTCCAGCAAACGCTCTTCCATCCTTCACCCACAAAAGTGAGAAGGTTGTTCTCTATAATATAAGGATATTGTTCACGGTCAATCTCCACATCCATGTATCGGGGCGTGCTGTTGAGCACCTTGCCCTGTGCGGTAAGAGGCACTTCCCAGTCAATGGAGAAATTGCGCAAGGTGATGTTCTTGCAACGGTGCAAGGTGACAGGCTGTATCTGTCCGTGCATGATGAACTCCGAACCTTGCCCATCAAAGGTCACGCCCTGCATCTCGTCAAGCAAGATGGCCAGGACTTTCGGATTACGGTCATCATAAGTGTTCGATTCATAATACTTGCGTTCTGTGGCATGAGCCTCCCAGAAGTCATATCGTCCTTTATCGAACGTAAGTACGGCTTCCGGATGTTTCTTGCACTCCTGAAGCGCCTTCATCACGTAAGGGGTAGCGTTGACACGGCTGTCAGGTTTCAATCCGAAACTGTTTACTGAGACAATGGTAGCCGCCGCAACCGCCTTCAAGGCTACCAACATCAGGGTCAAACAACTGAAAAATCTGTTTCTCATAATACTCTGCTTCTTGTTTATTTTAATCTAATCTACGCTGCTAAATACGTTTCCTCCATTATCGTGCCCGTAGAAAATAAACATTCATTATGAATAAAACACCGAAAATTAACAATCATACACACTCTTATTTTCATATAACACGACTTTTCCATTTCAATCTTTGTGCTTGTTCTTCAAACATGTAATTCCATACTTGATGTCAAAACTCAGCCGCGTGCTATCCGGCATCTTGCTCACCCTCTTTACGGAAGTTAAATGAAAAGTCGTGCCGATATAAAGGAAAAAAACATCACTTTAATTGGGTTATCCCCAAAAAGTCCTTACCTTTGCGGTCATCTACTCAATATATTATATTGTTCTACAATATAGAATCTGCTTCTTAATTATTCTTAAACTGCTCTGCACCCCAAAAAGCGGAGAGGATTATTGTGTGTATAAAACAGATATTCAGTTAAGTCTATGGAGAGGTATGTTCTGTCCCGTTTCAAGGAGGGCGACGCCACAGCCTTTGAAACAATCTACCGGCACTACTGGTCAAAGGTTTACTCTTTTACCAGGCTCTACATCCGCACGGAATCCGAAGTGGAAGATATCGTGCAAGAACTCTTCATTAAACTTTGGAATGTAAGGGAAACCATCGACTTGACCAAGAGCTTCGAAGGTTTTCTCTTTATCCTGACGCGCAACCTCATCTTCAGCCAGCTTCGGCAATCGTTCAACGAGGACTATTTCGAACTTACCGTGCTCGAGGCCACCGCAAGCCCTTGCGATGTAGAAGGAGAAGTGGCGACTGCCGACCTATCAGCACAGATTGACACCCTGTTGCTCCAGCTCACCCCACGACAGCAAGAGGTCTATCGCCTCAGCCGCAAGGAGCTGCTCTCTTATGCCGAGATAGCCCAACGCCTTGGCATCTCCGAACGCACCGTGGAGAAACACCTCAGCGAAGTGCTGCACTTCCTGCGCCAACGGCTACGACGGTAGCCAGCTTATACATTCCCGTTTCATCCGTTCGGCCTAATGCAGTGTATAAGTTTCGAGGGTGCGCAAAACTCATCATTTTTCCACAAAAATGGCATGTGAAACGAGAAGCGCCCTCATTTCCACATGCCATTTTTTGTTTAAGAGAGACTTATGGCATCTCTCTTACCTACCCCCGAAGACGGAAGAATCAGCCAAGCGGATTTTCGTCCGGATTTTCGGCGCCGCCGTTGTCGCCACTGCCGGTATTGCCATCGGTGGGAGCAGACGCTTTGTCCCACTCCTCCCAACAAATGTTGGAATCTACCATGCTGCGGGTAACCACCCTGCTGTTCACGTCGCGCCCCACCTCGGGGATGAACCGCACACGTACTCCGTTAATCTGCTTGGCGTTCACCTCTTCGGGGGTCTGCACGCCCCGCTTATTCGCGGCTGCCGTATAATAGAAAGTACCTACACCTTCTATCTTCACAGTCCGCCCCTGCGCCATATAATCCGAAAGCACCACACCCAGATTCTTGATGATGGCATACGCGTCACCGCGAGTCACGGTAGAAAGCAGCGCCAATTTGTCTGCCACTTGATCGCTTGTAATGGGTTTGCCCCAAGTAATGGATTTAGGATACCACAAACCGTTAATCTTCTGTTGAATTTTCTTGTAAAACATACTAATAATGTATTAAATGGTTAATAAATTGTTTTTCCTTCGAGATAACAAGAACAAAGTTTCATCGCGAGGCCTCAACGATTTCACCCTTCTCTTCCTCTCAGAAGCGATGTTGCAAAGTTAAAGGCAGAAAAAAGAAAAAACAAGAAAACGGTCTCTACAGCAAACGCACGTAAACAACTGATAATCAATATATATCAAAATCACTATCTCTACAATGTCCCCCCTGTAGAGATCTATACCATGCACACGATATCTCTACAGAGCCTGTACACATCTCTACAATCAAAGCTGCAAATCACTGATAATAAGCACAATGACATCTTACTACTCCGTTATCTTCAAGGATGCTCAAAATTTGAGCAGTGGCACTCTCCGTATCTTTTCCATCTCTGAAAAAGGCTAACCGTTCAGGCAAAAGAGGCTCCAGTCTTCAAAGAATAGCGTGTAGCCAATCAGATGTTTTACACACATGCTTAATACTTATTAACTAAACATATTTGCTTCACTTCCGTAATGCGCCGTATATTTGTCAGACAAATCAGATTAATCATGCAATAAAAGCAAAACAATATGGAAACACTAAAAATTCATGGTAAAGTTCAAACACTTGTAGATCAAGTAGAAGACCAACTATTGAATTATCTAAAAGATAATAATTTGAAAGTCGGGGATGCCATACCTAACGAAACGGAACTTTCCGCCGCTTTAGGAGTTGCCAGAAGCGTTCTCAGGGAGGCTTTGAGCCGTCTGAAAATGATAGGTATGATTGAAAGCAGAACCCGTAGAGGGATGGTCTTGACGGAACCTTCTTTATTTGGGGGTATAAAACGGATTGTGGATCCAAGAATACTCAGCGAAGCATCACTATACGATTTGATGGAATTCCGAGTCGCTCTTGAAATAGGCATGTCACATAAACTTTTTCAGAATCTTACCCCTGAACATTTGAAAGAACTGGAAGAGATTGTCAAGCTGGAAATCGTATTCGAGAACAATGAATACGCACCTGTCAGCGAACTGAGCTTCCATTCCAAGCTCTATGAGATTACCGGCAACTCTTCCATCTTTGAATTCCAGGAAATCATACATCCCATCATGGTGTTTGCCAAAGACAGGTTTAAAGCAGACCTTGAGCCTATAAACCTGCAACTAAAGAAAGAAAACAAGCTCGTCGCACACGACGATTTATTAAAATTGTTGGTAAAAGGTGATGAGGCAGGTTATCAAAAGGCCATCGAACAACACTTTAGCGTATATACCATCTTTTTGGAAAACAAGCATATCTAAGAATCTATGAAAATCCTACTTAGGTCTATACTATCAGAAAACACTTCATGGCTAACTACTTGACAGATTAGCGATGAAGCATTTTTCCGGACGCGTGTCCTCATCCCAAGGTATGCGGATGCCTCTGTATTTGAAACAACAAAAAACAACTTTTTATTCACTAAAAATTTTAGATTATGAAAAACTATCAACGTCTCAAAGGAATGGTCGCGGCCACCTTTACTCCGTTTGATGCAAATGGCGAGCTGAACCTCTCCGTCATTCCCCACTATGCCGACCTGATGGCGGCGGCGGGCATGACGGGCGTGTTTGTATGCGGAACCACAGGCGAATCACTTTCGTTAACGGTCGAAGAGCGCAAGAGCGTACTCGAGGCTTGGGTAAAAGCCGCCGACGGCCGTTTCAAAGTGATTGCCCACGTAGGAGCCAACGCCATTCGCGAAGGAATCGAACTGGCAGCTCATGCACAACAAGCAGGTGCGGACGCCGTGAGCGCAATGGCACCTTCCTTCTTTAAGCCTGCCTCTGTAAAAGATTTGGTAGATTTCTTTGTTCCAATCGCAAGCGCCGCATCGGAACTTCCATTCTACTACTACAACATGCCTTCCATGACCGGGGTATCTCTTCCCGTAGCAGAATTTCTGTTGGAAGGAAAGAAGGCTATGCCTAACCTCGCGGGAACCAAATTCACGCATAACAATCTGATGGAGATGAAAGATTGCCTTGCGCTCAACAACGGTGAGTTTGAAGTGCTGCACGGCTATGATGAAATTCTTACCGCAGGTCTGGCCTTGGGCGCCGTAGCGGGGGTCGGCAGCACGTACAACTATTGCTCCGACATCTATAATGGCATTTTCAAAGCTATGGAAACAAACGATTTGGCAACAGCCCGCCTCCTGCAACAGCAGTCTGTCAACGTGGTCAAAGTCATCATTAAATATGGCGGCGGCGTTAGAGGAGGAAAGGCTATCATGAAACTGATAGGCATTGACTGCGGAGATTGTCGTAAACCGTTCACTCCGTTCTCCGAAGAAGAATACAAAAATCTAAAAACAGAACTTGAATCAATTCATTTTTTTAACTGAAAGTAGCGGAAGGGGTAGCAGATTGGGGAATTGAGCATACCCCGTTCCGTCCACTTAAAAAAGAATACAAATATGAGAAATATTTTGCAATACCGAAATATTTTGTGCCTGTTATTTGCATTGATAGGCTTCGCAAATTTTGCATACGCGCAGGGTACCATCACCATTAAGGGAGTTGTCAGGGACGCGATGGACGAACCTGTTATCGGCGCTACGGTAGTAGTGGTCAAGAGTACAATCGGAACAACAACAAACGTGGATGGTGAATTTATGTTGGAAGTTCCCGAAAAGTCTCTGATAAAGGTCTCATATATCAGCATGAAGTCCTTCGAGTTTAGGGTTTCAAACAAGTCTTTCTACGAAATCAAGCTGGAGGATGAATCTATTGCCCTGAATGAAGTCGTAGCCATTGGCTATGGCACACAATCCAAGGCGACCGTAACCGCAGGCATCGAGTCCGTCAAAACCAAAGAACTTTCTGCCGCGGTTTCCGCTTCTCCCTTAAACAATCTTCAAGGCAAGGTGGCGGGTCTGGATATCCGGCAGACTACCGGCCAGCCCGGCGCGCAACCTGTCGTGCTGATTCGCGGCGGTTCCACCAATCCGGCAGGCGACACGCCCCTATTTGTTATCGACGGTGTAATCTGCGCAAACATGAACGGGATCAACCAGGAGGATATCGAGAGCATGCAGGTGCTTAAGGACGCGTCCTCATCGGCCATCTATGGTGCCCGTGGCGCTAACGGCATTATCCTGATTACCACCAAACAGGGCAAGACCGGCAAGGCCCGTGTCTCCGCATCCTACCGTCTGGGTATCGAAAAAATCCGCGAGCACTATCCGTTCACCAATGCGCGGGATTATCTGTACGCTTCCCGATTGGCAGGTGCGCGCGGCATCAACGACCCGAACGTAAAAAACCGCCTGGAAGGAGGAGCTTATCCTTATTCTACCGGCAACATCAACTACAAGAACGGCGAATTGGCAGGTTACGGCTTTTCACGTTTTACAACGGAATACCTTGATGACTTGATAGACAACATGGGGCGCGATTATGTGGACAATCTGCTCAACAAGCAAGGATATGAAACGATGAAAGACCCTTATTCAGGCCGTGAGTTGATTTTCAAAGACAACAACTACCAAAAGGACGTATTGTTTCAAACGGGACTCATCCATAATTATGATGTCAACGTATCGGGCGGCACAGACAAAGCCAGCTATTATGTCAGCATGGGATATATCGATGCCGAAGGCATGGTTTTGGGTACAGGATACGATCGTTTCAGCCTGACAGCCAACGGCAACTACTCGCTGCGCGACAACTTGAAACTGAATCTCGGAGTCAAACACTCCACCATATCCAACCAAGGCACCGACCCGGCAGAAAGCGGAACAAACACGTTGGACCGTTCTTCACGCTATCCCACCACCTTCCGCCTGTATTATGACGACGGCACTCCGGGCATTGGCGAGAGCGGCGGTTCTCCGCGTAACCGTCTCCACGAATTGTACTACCAGGACATCACCGACAAGGCTTACAGGAACACCCTCCAATTGGGTTTGGATTGGGAAATCATACCGGGATTGCACTTCAAGCCCACCGCATCCTACTATATGCAAGAGAACATTTATAAGTTCTATGAGTCCTACAACGAGTTCAACAAAGGACGCAAAACCTTTGAAAAGCACTCGCAAAACAAGCAGATTATGGCAGACGCCATCCTGACCTATGACAAGACATTCGCCCAAAAGCATACGATGAACTCCATGGTGGGCATGAACTATACCGGCAACACTTCCTATTTCCTGCAGGGAAAAGGCAGGGAGGCAGGTACAGACCATATTCATTCGTTGGCACCTTCAAAACCCGAAGAGCAACGCACCACCTCGAAATCTACGGAAGAACGGCTGTTAGGCTTTTTCGCCCGTGTCAACTACGATTATCTCCGCCGCTATCTCTTCTCTGTATCGCTGCGTTATGACGGGGCTTCCCAGTTCACGGAAGGCAACAGATTCACTTTCTTCCCCGCAGTATCAGCCGGATGGAACATGCACTATGAAAATTGGTTCCCGACCGATGTGGTGAGCCGCCTGAAACTTCGTGCCAGTTGGGGTAAAACCGGCAACAACAACCTGACCTACTCCAATACTCAGGGTGAATATGCCATTTACGCTTATGGCGGCAACAGCGGTATCCTGAACAGTGTTTTAGCGAACAACAACCTGATTTGGGAAACCACTTCGAATGTAGATGTCGGTTTTGATACCGGTTTCTTTGACAATCGCCTGGAACTGTCCGTAACCGGCTACAACAAACTGACTACCGACCGTCTCTATGACAAGTCACTGCCTGCGGAGACAGGCTTCGCTTCCATCAAAGCAAATTTGGGAACCGTACAGAACAAAGGTATCGAAGTTACGCTGACCGCCCATCCGCTTTCCACCTCCTCCCCCTTGCAATGGGACATTACCGGAAGTTTCAGCATCAACCGTACTTATATGAAAAAACTTCCGTACAATGGACGTGACAAGAATCGCATACAGGGAGGTATCATTTTTGACCCCGCCTCCGGCAAGTATATCGAAGCGGGCGGTCTTGCCGAAGGGGAACGAATCGGCGGACGCTGGGGATATAAGTTCCTTGGAGTTTACGACACGGACGAAGCTGCCGCCAACGCTCCCGAAGACAAGAAAGTTTCCGGCTCCAAGATGGGCAAGCCCAAACAGGCGGGCGATGCTATCTGGGCAGACCTTGACAACAATGGCGTCATTGACGACAAAGACATCACTTTCATCGGATGGGCAAATCCCGATAAAAAAGGCGCTTTGATCAACTCTTTCTCTTATAAGGATTTCTCGCTGCGCTTTGTCATGGACTTTGCATTGGGACACTCCATCGCCAACATCTGGCGTTGTCGCGCCAATGCCAATGCCCGCAACGCAATCATCACAACCGATGATGTAGTGAACGGAAACATCTGGTGGAATCCAGGAGATGCGGCCACAGCCAAATACCCACGTTATGACAACGCCTCAGACTGGGACAACGGCTATCGGAACCACATGCGCACCATCGCCTATGCTGGCATGAACAGCAACGGAAATGCCGACAACACCGCTTACTACTCAAAGGGCGACTACCTGTGCTTCAGAGAAATCACTTTAGGCTACAACCTGCCTAAGAAAGTGTGCGGCAAACTTGGTGTCAGCGGCATTTCGCTGAGCGCCGGTGTCAACAACATCGGTTACATCACAGCCTTCGACGGCCTCAACCCCGAGCAATACGACGGCAGTGAAACCGGTGAGTACTTCATTCCCATTCAGTTTAATTTCGGTGCAAGATTAACTTTTTAAAGATTCAGAATTACAATGAAAAAGATATTTATCCTTGCCGGCATAGTAGCGGGCAGCACGCTGCTCTCCGGTTGTGACAACATTCTTAATGTAGAGCCGGCATCCACCATCACCTCATCTTCGTTTTGGAAAGATTCAAATGATGCAAAAGTCTATCTGACAGGAATTTACAATGCCGCAAGAAATTGGTCCAACACCTCATACTACGGCGAAGACAGAGGAGATTCCTTCAAACCCGGCGATATCGGCCCGGTAAGTGTGGCATGGTCGCAGGAGTTGCTGGAAAGCAACGCCCCTTCCTACCGGAACGCCTATAAAATCATTCACCACTGCAACCTGCTGTTTTACAAGATACAAGGGTTGAAGTTCAACAAGGAAGAAGACAGGAACAATATACTTGCCGAATGTCATTTTTTGCGCGCACATACCTACTTCCAGTTATTGCGCTCATGGGGAGGCGTGCCTCTGGTGGAGAAACCGACTCTATCGGACGATGTGGAACTGAAGCCACGTTCCTCAAAGGAAGAGGTGATGGCCTTTATCCTTCAGGATTTGGACGATGCCATCAGGTTGTTTACACAGGACGGCAGCAGAGACAAGAACAAAGCCTCCAAGCCAGCCGCTTATGCGCTTAAAGCGGATGCCTTGATGTGGAAGGCCAAGGTGCTCGGCGGCGGCGAACAAGAGCTGCGGGCCGCCATCGGCATGATTGAGAAGGTAGAAACCGGCGGTGTCCGCCTGTTGGACGACTATCGCTCGGTATTTGCCAATGACAACAAGAAGAATGCCGAGATTATCTTCTCATTCTATATGGAACGGTATGAGACAGGCAATCTCTCGATTGCGACCAACACGACTTCACGTACCGACAACCTCTCGATGGCGGTGAACTTATCCGACGCGGCGACCTCGCCCAACAACAGCCGCCACGTCTATGCGCCGAGCGACAAGCTCCGCACGCTGTACTTGAAAAACGAAGGCGATGTCCGCATGAACGCCGCAATGATCGACTTGGTGGATAAAGATAACAATCTTGTCTTGACGCAGACAAACAAGTTCAGAGGCAAGGAATATACGGACGACCGTTACTTCGACGACGACTTGATTGTGTACCGTTGGGCCGATTTGCTTTTGCTGCGTGCGGAAGCCTATGCCGCCTTGGGCGAAAGCGCCAAAGCCATCGCGGACCTTAATCAAGTGCGTCATCGTGCAGGATTGCAAGATTACGCGGGTCCTTCGGCAAAGCCGGCTCTCGAAAAGGAAATTTGCAACGAACGTCTTCGTGAATTGTTCTTGGAGCAGAAGCGTTGGTTCGACTTGGTCCGCTTCCACTTCGGAGGTGCAATCAATATCTATGAGGAGGTACCGAATCTGAATGACAAACAAGGTTATCCGCTCTACCTTCCCATCAATTACAATGACATGGTTCTGAACGAACATCTTGTTCAGACTGAGGGTTACGAATCCAGTATCAAAAGATAAACAGTATTATTCACAGGCGACACGCGGCCTTGCCGGTTTCCCGTGCCGTCTTTAAAAAAAACAAAATTATGAGAAACAAAATCATCACTTGTCTATTGCTGCTTCAAGCAATACATCTTTCGGCGCAGTCATACAGAAACAACATGCCTTGGGTAGATTTATCAGAAAATCATGCCCTGCAGACGGTCATTGCCAAAGGAACCTCTTCCTTATATAACGGGCACCCGACAACGCTGCTTTCCGACGACCAACAAACGATATTCTGCGTGTGGTCTAGCGGACATGGAGGCAAGGCTTCCTTTATGGGGTTAAGCAACGATGCGGGAGAAAGCTGGAAAGTGCAGGAAACCCCGGCAGACTGGCAAGGCATGAGCAACTGTCCGAGCATCTACCGCCTGACCGACAAACAAGGATGCCAACGCCTGTTTGTCTTTTGCGGCTCACCCGACATGGGCTACTCTTACAGCGAAGACAACGGAAAGATTTGGTCGCCGGTCAAGAGCCTGCACAAACCCTGCGTCATGGCATTCACCAGCATCGTGCGCCTGACCAACGGCGACTATATGGGATTCTATCACAGAGGATATAAGGACCGCGACCAATCACCGCTGACGCTTTGGAGCACGGTGTCCCACGATGGCGGACTCACGTGGGATGAATCGGTCAAAATCGCGGCAGTCGAAGGGCGTTCCCCCTGCGAGCCATTCGTCTTTCGTTCACCCAATGGCAAGCGATTGGTCTGCATAGCCCGCGAGAACAACCGTGTCGGCCTTTCACTCATGATGTTTTCCGATGATGAAGGCAAAACCTGGTCTTCGATGAAAGAGACCCCATGGGGGCTGACGGGCGACCGCCACATCGTTCGTTTCACGAAAGACGGCAGGATGGTAGCCGTTTTCCGGGATATGGCTCCGAACAGTCCGACGAAAGGCCATTTTGTAGCATGGGTAGGACATTACAAAGACCTGCCCGAAGGCACATCGGGACAATATCGGATTAAACTTCTACATAGTTATGCCGGTTCCGATTGCGGATATCCCGGTCTGGAGATTCTGCCGGACGGCTCTCTACTTGCCATCACATACATAAAAAATGCTCCGGGGAATGTGAAGCATTCAATCGTGCAAGTCAAGTTCAAACTGGATGACACGGATTCCATGCTGAAACAGAGATAACCCTGAAATTTCCGAAAGAACCGTGACGGTCATGAGCCTGCTCTTATGGGAGTATGACTCATGGCCGTTTCTTCTACTATCAGAGCATGGGAATCAGGAGTGAAGTGCTCACTCCTTTAACTCCCGTAAATGAAAAAGCCGTGGTGAGCAAATACTAAAAAAATAAAAAATATCAGCCCTAATGATGCGCTATTTTGTTTTTATATATTTTTTGTATGCGATATCCGTTTCTTGTGGAGAAAGGTGATAGCACAATGTAGAAAGAACCTAAAAGCGCTTCCAACAATTATCGGTTTAATATGACGGAAGAAGTTCATGGCAAACAGAAGCATTGGCAAAAGTCCGATAGCACTTGTGCCAAGACGCATCCCGACTTCACACTTGAAAAGGAGTATGAGATAAAATGGAACTCCGCAAACGCAGATGGAGTAGAGTTTAATTATTGCATTGTAGCCGTATGAGTGTATTGGATATTGAGGATATAAACCGCAAATTAGAGAATTTCGTAGAAAGGATACGACCTAAGATGCTGCAATTCAAAGAGTTCTTTAAAAAAGTATTGTCAGCTGTTATAGTCTGTTCCGATGATGACTTTTCATTGTCGCGCTTTCACAATACCGAAGTCCCCAATAAAGAACGCGTTGCGTATTTCAACCTATCCAACGTGACGGATGGAGATTATAAACTGATTCTCAAATCATTATCTTGCAATACAAAAGAGGGAGTTTTATTTGACAATATAGACCGAATACCGGACATCTCTGATAAAAAGGATTTTGAGTATCTGGTACAAATGGCACTCAAAAGAGATATACTGCCGACAGACAGGGGAATACTGGATTTCAACGACTTGATGATCGGCGCAAAGTGCAGTGAATATCCCGATTATCTCAGAGGTAAATCATTACAGGCAATTACTATTTCAGTGAAAGACTAAATCATCCACACGCTCTTGCTTTTGCAGTTGCTTTGCGCCTATGGCAACGGAAAGTTTGATTTCATCCAAACTCCATTCCGTTTAGTTTTAAGTAGCAAAGAATTTTTCTATCCAACTCCTTCCGGCTTTCTTCTATGGATTTATGGGCGGTGTCAATAACGATTCTCTCGCTTTCCCACGGATGAAATATCCTGTTCTCAACCTCTTCCCATGTAGGCGGCTTCAGATTTTCAATTTCCATCCTCCTTGTTTCTATCCTCTGCCTGTGTTCATTCTTATCCGAACAGACAACTTCTATATTGATAAAATCGCCGTGATTATTCTTTGCAATAGTTTCCCATGCCATCCGTGTAAGATTGATTGGATTACAAGAATCAACCACAAGATGGACTCCCAATCTCAACTGTTCTGCGGCCATCCGATAAGCCAAGCCGCAACCTTCCGTAATGACCTCAATATGGCATAAGTCTCTCAATCCTTATTCGATGGTATCAATTCGGATGTATGGAATCTTATATTTCTTCGCCAAAAATTGAGAAAGTGTGGATTTCCCGGAGCCCGGCAAGCCTGACAGAATAAATAATATCGGTTTCATAAATAAATCCTTTGTTTTTTTAGCCTATACTCTGATTATTGCATATTATGCACAGAAAACCCTTCTATTTCGGAATAATCATGCATATTCACAAAGTTACGCTTTTAATTCGATTGTACATCAAGTTCCTACAATATTATCAGTCATACTCACACGGCTTTATTTAACGGGTTATAGGAATTAAAACGGAGTTATCAACCGGCAAGCCGGCTTAGGAGTCCTCCCCCCCACCACATTACCGACTTCCGTCCGGTTTTGAGCAGCACATAGAAGTCAGAACGGCATTCTTCTACTCCGGTGCAAAGAAAGATTGCTTTCTACCGATTGTGGGAACCATGACATGTAAAAAAATATCATTTTCCGCCCAAAAACGCGAAAAATTGCCATTTTCTCATTTCTCAACAAAAAAACGGTTCCAGAAGTACTTCTGGAGGGGGTAGGGAAAGGTAACGACTGAGGCTACCTCAAGTAACGACTGAGGCTGCCTCAAATAACGACTGAGGCTACCTCAGATAACGACTGAGGGTAACGACATGCAGCACCGTGATTTCTGAAAGTGTTTTTGTAAAGAATAAATTAATAGTTATAAAGGAAAGCCGTACGCAATTGGAGTTTCCATTTATAATATTTGATGGAGAAAATCTGTATTTGCATAGCGCTTAAGATATTATTTAAATACCGGTTCTTCTAATATTGCGTTTTTATACAATACATTATTAAATAAATAAAAAGTCGTATATTTGCATATTATATGATATGTTGGTTATGACAAAGAATACAATGGGGACTAAGTTGCCCCGAAAATTGGAGCAGAAGATGTCGGTTGTGGGAGAGCAGATTAAATTAGCTCGCTTACGTAGGAATCTTAGTGTGGCTCAGGTAGCAGAACGTGCCACCTGTTCTCCATTGACCGTATCTCGAATAGAGAAAGGCACACCGACAGTAGCAATTGGAATCTACTTGCGAGTGCTGTATGCTTTACAACTTGACGATGATATTCTGTGGTTGGCCAAAGAAGACAAATTAGGAAAAACTTTGCAGGATTTAAGTTTGAAGACAAGAAAACGAGCCTCAAAAAAGGAGTAAATGATGAAAACACTATATGTATATGCCGATTTTGATTGGCTCAAGGAAACAGAACTCATTATGAATCCCACTCTAAATGAGTATCAAAGCCTGCTTGTCTCATCAACTTCCAATAAAACTGACTTAAACATTTTGTTTGATGCTTGCGAAGATTACATGCTTAATCGAAAAACAGCGGAAGAGATTGTTTCTGAGGTGATAGAAACCGTAAAAGGATGGCGAGAATTGGCAACACGATTAGAGATTTCCAAGAGAGAGATAAATATGTTTGCCGGAGTGTTTGATTGGCGGTGTAAGGAGAAATAACTGTTTCTGTGTAAGAGACTCAGCATCCGCACACCACCGCCTCCACCGTTCTCCCGTTATCAAACAGCCCCTCGTCTTCCTGCATCATCCGTTTCTTCAAGCGGAATTTCTGTTGGGAGACCGAAGCAGGAGAGACTGCCGTCAGTGTGGCAATCTCCGTATTGGAGAAGCGCAGACGCATCAACAGGCAGAGCTGCAAGTCGGCAGAAGTGAGACGTGGAAAGCGCATGGAAAGGCGGCGACGGAATCCTTCATATACATGGTCTGCCAGTTCCTGCAAATGCGCATAATCGGCATCCGATAGGTACGCAGGAGCCGCGTGCAGACGTGCCATCACCGCATCATTCGCCAACATGGCAGAGGCCAATGCCTCCACCTGCCCGTCCAGCACCCTGACCCGCTCGCCCTCCTGCTTCAGCATCGCCAATTCGCGGGGCACGGGACGGTCTTCATACTCCTTGAGGCGGGCACGGAGCGACTCGTTCTCCCGGTCCAGGCGGTTGCCATGCTCCATGAGGTTCATCAGCGAGGCATGCACCTCTTCCCGTTCCTCGTCGGTTAACGACATCTCCTTCAGGCACTCTTCCAGCTCCTTGCGCTCGCGTTCGTTGTTGCGCAGGCGCTGTTCGTTCTCGCTCAGGTCGAGCAGGTAGCGGCGGTGCTTGCGCTCTTTGGAGAAGTTGAGGCCGGTGATGGAGAGCCAGATGTTAAGACCTATCATCAATGCGGCAAGCGTAAACCAGCCAAACCGCTTCCAACGGTTGGCAGGCTTCAAGCGGACAAGGCTCCCGTCGGAGCGTTCTTTCACCTGAACATACTCACGATGCAGGTCGGAAAACAGGCGGACAGCCCCAATGCTGTCCACAGCACCACACTGCGCCAACGAATCGGCATGGGCAAGGGATTGTTCGTAATTCAGCAAAGTCCTGTCGGCGGGTTTCGAACAGGCTGTCAGCATGGCAAGAAAGGCTAACAGGAGAAGAAGGCGTATCAGTTTCATTCCCGGCATCTCCTATTGGTTTTCTGCCGGCACCTCCAGCATCTTCTTATATTCCGCGGGAGCGGTCAGCACCTTCACCGCTTCTTTCAGGTCAGCGTCATCTTTCAGTTGCTCGATGATGCCTCCCCGCTGATAGTAGTAGCGTTTGACAATTTCCACGGTTATCATGCTCTTTATATCCTTCGAGAAGTAGTCAAGATCGTGGTCGAGGTTGTGCGTCAGTTTCTGTTCCAATGCCTTGAACTCTTCCGAAGCGCCTGCCAGGTATCCTTCAAACTCCGCCATCTCCTTCAGGTTCTTCAGCATCTTTTCCGTCTGCTGGTCATACTTGAAGTCCGCCGCCTTCACCATTGCCTTGAACTCCGCATAATCGGCATCCGTAATCTTGAACTCCTCCGGTGCGGGAATGTCGGCATGCTTCAAGCAATACTCCGTGGCATAATGGAATATCAGGTTGTCGTTGACCAGATAGAACAGGATATTCGGCAACTTCTCCTGCTTCACTTCGATGTCGGGAGTGACACCGCCGCCATCGCGCACCTCACGCCCGGCAGCCGTATGGAACACCGTGGTCAGGCTGTCGGGAATACGGCCCACACTGCCATCCTCGTTCCGGTGCTTGTAGTCGATGGCTTGCACGCAGCGGCCGCTGGGGATATAATACTTGGAAGTTGTCAACTTCATGGCAGCGCCGTATGGCAACGGACGGGTGGTCTGCACCAGTCCCTTGCCAAAAGTGCGGTTACCGATGATGACGGCACGGTCAAAGTCTTGCAGGGAACCGGCAAGGATTTCGGAAGAAGAGGCGGTACCGCCATTAACCAGGACAGCCAAAGGTATCTCCAAATCCAGTGGTTCGCGCAGCGTCTTGTAGGTGTTGCTCGCCTGCTTTATCTTGCCTTTCGTCGTCACCAGCGTCTTGCCGCGAGGCAGGAAGAAGTTGGCTATTTCAATCGCCTCGTCCAGCAGGCCTCCCGGATTGTTCCGCAAGTCGATGACCAGGGAAGTGATGCCCCGCTTCTTCAGGTCCAGAAAGGCCTGTTTGAACTCTTTGGAAGGATTGCCAGAGAAAGTGCTCAGATTGATGTATCCTATGTTATTGTCCAACATTGTATAATAAGGTATCAGTGGCAGCTGGATAGAGCGGCGGACAATGTCAAACTCCAACGGCTTTTCCGTGCCGGGACGCTGCACTTTCAACTTGAAGCTGGTGCCTACCTGTCCGCGAAGCATCTCGCTGACTTCCTGGTTGTTCTTCCCGGCAAGGTCTTTTCCGTCAATCTCCATCAGGATGTCACCCGCTTTCAGCCCCACGGCAGCGGCAGGCATATCCTCATAGGGCTCGGCTATCATGGAACGCTTCAGCTTCGCATTCCACGTGATGATGGAGCCGATGCCACCATAGGAGTTCTTCAACATCTGTTCCAGTTCGCTCTGGTCGTCTTCCGGATAATACTCCGTATAAGGGTCCAACGAGTAGAGCATGGCATCAATGCCTTCGCGAATAGTCTTGTCCGGATTAATCGTATCTACATAAAACATATCCAACTCCTTCACTATGGAATTGAAGACATCCAGGTTCTTGGCTATCTGAAAACTACGATCGTCACCGCTCTTGAAGTTCAAGAAACAGGCCGATCCCGCCAGCATCAGCAAAACAACTATCCAATGTATTCTAAAAATCCTTTTCATAATATTTAATGTGATAATGTGACTAATATGATTAATGTGGTAATGTAATAATGTGGTTGTGTGATAATGTTCAATATCAATGTGATGACACACCGCATGGCAATTATCACATTCATAAAATCTCTTCCTTTATCTTTTCCCATTGCTTTTCAGGAAGCTCCGTACCTACTACCTGTATCACGTCGCGGGCAAGGATGGAACCTATCTTCGCGCATTTCTCCAATGAGCTGCCGCACGTCAGCCCGTATAGGAAACCTGCGGCAAAGTAATCGCCCGCTCCCGTTGTATCGACCACCTTCTCAACCGGGAGTGCCGGCACGCGCACCACCTCCGTACCTTTGCGGATTAAAGAGCCTCGTGCCCCCATCTTTACGACAGCGATGCTGCACATTGCGGCTATAACTTCCAACGACTCTTCCGGTCCCTTACCGGTGAACGCCTTGGCTTCCTCCTCATTGGCAAATACAATATCCACATATTTATTAATCAATAAAGAGAAGAAATCAAGGTCTCCTTTCACGATGTTGTAGCTTGCCATGTCCAGACATATCTGCAAGCCCGCCTCTTTAGCCAACTCGATGGCGCGGAGAATCATATTGTGATCCTGTACCAAATAGCCTTCTATAAAAAGATAGGCATACCCTTTGAACATATCCAGCGACAGGTCTTCCACCTTCAAGGTTGAAGCCGCCCCCAGGTAAGTGCCGAACGTGCGTTCACCGTCGGGAGATATAAAAGTGGATGCGACGCCCGACGGCAAGTCGGCGGAATAGAGCAAATTTGCCTCAATTCCATGTTCCAACAAGCTGTCCCGAAAAAAATTTCCATAAAAGTCATCGTTTATCTTTCCGATGAATCCTGTGCCCGCTCCAAGGCTCGCCATTCCGCGGATTGTGTTCCCGGCAGAGCCTCCGGTTGCCAGACAAGGTTTCTTCTGATTAAAATAACCATTGATTTTCAGGAGCTTATTTTCATCTATAAGGATCATGCTGCCCTTTGGAAGTTGCATCTCGGTTAGAATTCCATCGTCTTCAATGGCTACCAATACATCCACCAAAGCATTCCCCAAACCTATAATTTTATCCATTTTCGATTTTTTTTTTGCAAAGATATTGCATATTTCAAAATATCCTATTACTTTTGCAGCGCATTTGAGAAAAAAAC
>NZ_JAICZW010000043.1 GCF_029057325.1 Bacteroides sp.
TTGCAGCGTTAATAAAACAAAGACAAAAAAGACGTAGAACTTGCTTTCCGAAATGCGGAGAGCCAAAAAACTAAACGATTATGAAAAAAAGTGCAAATGAAATTATGATGTTACAGTACCAAATCAGACGCTATCAAGCAATGGGTAACGGCACCATGTGTCAAACCTTGAATGGGAAACTGCAAAAACTGCTTGCAAAGCAGTCACACGTAAACCTGTAAAAAAACACCTTTAAATAAAATAGATAAAGGGTGGAGAACCGAAAGGGACTCCACCCTTTTTCTTTGGGCCTATGCCAATCAGCATCCTACGATATCCTTCCCGAAAGGTGTCAGCGCCAACCCCGCCAACTTGAAATGCTGCAAGCCGAAGGGAATGCCGATAATGGTGATGCACAGCAGCAACCCGAACGCCAAATGCGAAAGGCAAATCCAAATGCCGCCCAAGAATATCCACAGCACGTTCATCAAGATGTAAAGGCAACCGCCCGAACGCTCTCCGCTACGCACCTCCTTGCCAAAAGGCCACAAGGCAAGACCCGCCATCTTCAACGTCTGCATGCCGAAAGGTATGCCGATGATGGTTATCATCAGCATCAAACTGGCTACCAGGTATTCCACTGCCGTGAAAATACCTCCAAACAGCAACCACAAAAGATTCATAAAACATCCCATATATTTCATTTTTTTAAGGGGTTATCGGGAGTTAGAAGCCGATACCACTCCTTGTGTGTAATTGGAGTATTGGCTTTTAACCCCTAAGCCAACTTGTTGGCTAATACCTTCTTCTAACTCTCGACAACTCCATAACCAATAATATTTCAATTTGCAAATATACAATTATTTCCTCCAACAAATTCACTTCCAGTCGCTAAACTCGAAACTCAACTGCTCCCACACGCCTTTCCCCTCGCTTTCTTCGCGGGGATTGGAGACGGAAACGCCTATCAGGCGAATAGGTCGATGCTCATAATCCACCTCCTGCAACAACTGCTTTGTCAGAGGCAGGATGACATCGAGCGAGGCAAACTCCTTCGACTGCGTGATGCTGCGGGTAATCTGGCTGAAATCATGGAACTTTATCTTCAGCGTCAACGTGTTTCCACGGAAGCCGGCACGCTCCAAGCGGTTCACCAGCTCCACCGTCGTGTGATACAGCTCGATGATGACGGAGGAACGCCGGCTGATGTCCTTCTCCAACGTGCGCTCGCAGCCGACGGACTTACGGACACGCACCGCCTCCACCGGACGCTGGTCGATGCCACGCGCAAAGTCGTAATAAATCGTTCCTACCTTGCCAAACTCGCGCGTCAGCATTTCCAAGGAACGCATGCGGAGCTGCTCCCCGTTGTGAATGCCCAACGAGTGCATCTTCTTCGCCGTCACCGGCCCCACGCCCCAGAAACTCTCGATGGGCAAGCGCGACACGAAGTCCAATGCCTGAGAAGGGTGGATGGTGCAAAGCCCGTCCGGCTTGCGGTAGTCCGAGGCTATCTTGGCAAGAAACTTGTTATAGGAGATGCCGGCAGAGGCTATCAGGTTCAGCCTTTCGCGTATCTTCCGCTTTATCTCTTTGGCGATGTCCACAGCCAGCGGGATGCCCGGCTTGTTCTCCGTCACATCCAGAAAGGCCTCATCGAGGGAGATGGGTTCGATGATGTCTGTATATTCATGGAAAATTTCGTGTATCTGGCGGGAGACAGACTTATAGACCTCCATTCGTCCCGGAATAAAGATAAGTTGCGGACAAAGACGCTTCGCCTTCAGCGACGACATGGCGGAACGCACCCCAAACCGACGCGCCTCGTAGCTTGCCGCCGCCACTACTCCACGCTCCTCGCCACCGCCCACGGCGATGGGCTTGCCCCGTAGTTCGGGGTTGTCGCGCTGCTCTACAGAGGCATAGAACGCATCCATATCAATATGTATAATCTTTCGTCCGGTCATTCTCCTATCCACTGCCGACACAAAGATACACTAATTTTTCTTCATCCGAAGTATCTGCCGATAAACATAAATGAAGGCAGGTATCAAAAAGGCATCCGCAAAAACCCATGCCGTGGGGTCGCCAAAGCAAACTGCCAGATAGCCGAAAGCCGGAACTGCCAGCACACTGACCGACACCCGGGCAATCATCTCCGATACACCGGACAGCATGGCGAAATTGGTATATCCCACCCCCTGGATGGTATAACGCAGAATGCAGAGCAGTCCCAAAACGGGGAAAAAGAATACGGAAGCATGTAGGAACAACTCCGTATCTTTCAGGATTTCCTGTTCGGAAGCATCCACGAAGAGCAAGGCAAAATCCTCCGCACCGGGCATCAGCACACAGAAAGTGAACGCCCAATAGATCAGCATCATCAGCGCACTTGCCTTGACCCCCATCCAGACACGTTCCGGCTTGCCCGCACCATAATTCTGTCCGCTGTAAGTAGCCATGGCCATGCCCAAACTTTCAAAAGGGCAGATGAAGAACATCTTGATGCGCATGCCCGCCGTGAATGCCGCCACGCAGGCCGTTCCCAGCGCATTATTGGCGCTTTGCAGCATAATGCTGCCAATGGCGGTTATGGAGAACTGCAATCCCATCGGTGCACCGATGTACATCAGCGTGCGTGCCAAGGCACCGTTGAATTTCCACTCGGCAGGAGTCATCTTCAGAATATCGAAACGACGCATCATATAGACGTAGCACAACACCGCCGAAACGCCCTGCGATAGGACCGTAGCGATGGCAGCCCCCGTCACTCCCCACTCCAAGACCAGAATGCAGAACAGGTCGAGCAGAATATTCAGTATCGTAGAGAAGAGAAGAAACCAGAACGGTGTCTTGCTATCGCCCAACGCCCGGATAATGCTGGACAACAGATTATAAAAGAAGGTACAGGGAATGCCGACAAACGTGACAAGCAGGTAATGGTAGGCTCCCTCGAAGATGTTCTCCGGTGTACGCATCATGCGCAGAATACCGTCACAAGAGATACAGGTAATCAAAGCTATCACCACCGACATGACCGCCGCCAACTGCAAGCTGACCGCCACATAACGGCGCATCGTCGTATAATCACGGGCGCCGAACTTCTGCGCCACGGGTATGCCGAAACCTCCGCTGCAACCGTTGCAGAACCCTAAAATAAGAAAGACGACCGAAGTGCTCGCCCCAACCGAAGCCAGCGCATGGATGCCTAGAAAACGCCCCACGATTGCAGCATCGACCAGCGAATAGGTCTGTTGTAGCAGATTGCCCAACAACAAAGGCATCGTAAAATTGAAAATCAACGGAAGAGCCCGTCCTTCCGTCATTTCTCTGGATGTTGCCATAAATCTAATACCCTTTTAAAAACCGGCGCAAAAGTAGTGAAAGATTTGATTACATGACTTGATATATGTCAAAATGCAGCCAAGAAGTTATTTTACTAAAAAAACAGCACACCCCATGCAGTCATCCGCCCTTTCCCTATCTTTTAAAAAATAATATTGAGACTACAGATGGACACAAAAGACCTTGTCACTTTATGCCAGCAGGGA
>NZ_JAICZW010000044.1 GCF_029057325.1 Bacteroides sp.
ATGAATATGTGGACATTGCCAAACTTTACAGCACTGCAAAGAGTGGCGGTTTTGTCAACGGTACATTGGACGGAATAGTTAATCAATTGAAAAAAGAGGGTAAGTTGACGAAAAACTGATACCTTTGCTATATAGAAATCTAAAACAGAGTATTTATGAATGTAATGACTGTATTTTTGCTGCAAGCTCCCGGTGCAAATCCGAATAGTGGAAGTATGATGTGGATTATGCTGATAGCGATGTTCGCTATTATGTATTTCTTTATGATTCGTCCTCAAAACAAGAAGCAGAAGGAGATTGCCAATTTCCGCAAGTCGCTTCAAGTGAATCAGAAGGTAATCACAGCCGGCGGCATCCACGGCGTTGTCAAGGAGATCAATGATGATGACGTAATCCTTGAAATTGCTTCCAACGTTAAGATTCGCATCGACAAGAACTCCATCTTTGCCGCAGCTGCCGATGCAAACAGCAACCAAGCTTCTAAATAATGAAAATGTGAGCCTATGTTTGAACGTAGGAACATAAGACGCACATATCTGAAGATATCCAGACAAGTGAAGGACTTTCTGCTCAGTGAAAAGAGCAGGGAGTTCTTCATTTTTTTGTTTTTCTTCTTTGTGGCGGGAGGATTTTGGTTGTTGCGGACGTTGAACAACGACTATGAAACAAGTTTCTCCATACCGATACGATTGAAAGGAGTACCTAACGATGTGGTCATCACTTCCGAACCGGCCTCTGAATTACACATTACGGTGAAGGATAAGGGGACGGTGCTGCTTAACTATATGCTTGGCAAAAGCTTTTATCCTGTCACGCTTGATTATGCCGACTATAAAAGCGTTAACAACCGGGTGCGGATTTATGCTCCACAATTTGAGAAGAAGGTGCTGAGCCAGTTGAACGCTTCTACCCGGCTGCTTTCGATGAAACCCGATACGCTGGAATATATTTATGCGACGGGGGCTTCCAAACGGGTACCGGTAAAATTGCAAGGGACATTGAGCGCAGGTCGGGAGTACTACCTTTCGGATACGTTGTTCCGGCCGGATTCCGTGTTGGTCTATGCACCCGCAGCGGTGTTGGACACCATTACGGTAGCTTCTACACAAGCATTGAAATTGGAAAACATTTCGGACACATTAAAGCAACAAGTGTCGTTGCAAGTGCAGAAAGGAGTGAAATTTGTTCCGTCTTCCATTGAAATGACGCTTCCGGTGGATATCTATACAGAAAAGACGGTGGAAGTTCCGGTGCGTGGCGTGAATTTCCCGGCCGATAAGGTGTTGCGTGCTTTTCCCTCGAAGGTGCAAGTTACTTTTCAGGTCGGTATGAGCCGGTTCAGGCAGGTGGGTGCCGATGACTTCCATATTTATGTGACTTATGAAGAGTTACTGAAGTTGGGTTCTGACAAATATACAATTAAACTGAAGAACTTGCCGAAAGAGGTAAGCCGTGTGCGTTTCAATCCTTCTCAAATTGATTTCCTGATAGAACAGGTCTCTCCGAATTATGGCAATTAAGATAGGCATCACCGGTGGCATCGGCAGTGGGAAGAGTGTTGTGTCCCGTTTGTTGGGGATGTTGGGCGTTCCTGTCTATGATTCTGATTCGGAAACCAAACGGCTGATGGCTAGCGATACGGCTATCCGACAAGCGCTGCAAGCGTTGTTGGGGGAGGAGGTTTATGCCGGAGGCGTGCTGAACAAACCGCTGTTGGCATCTTATCTTTTCGATAGTCCGGCAAATGCCCGGCGGGTCAATGGCATCGTTCATCCCCGCGTCAGGGAAGATTTCAGGCAATGGGCGCAAAAGCGTGCCGCCTGTTCTATAGTAGGCATCGAATCCGCCATTCTGGTGGAAGCAGGGTTCACGAGTGAGGTTGATTTCCTCGTTATGGTCAGTGCGCCCGAAGAAGTGCGCATCGCGCGTGCCGTCCGAAGGGATGCTTCTTCGCGTGAATTGATAGAGAAGCGTGTCCGTAGCCAGATGAATGACGAGGAAAAACGCAGCTATGCGGACTATGTCATTGTGAATGACGATGAAACGCCGTTGATTCCGCAGCTATTGGAACTGCTTTCCCGTTTGAAAGCCACTTCTTAATATCAACAATGCCGCATCTTAGTAATAACATTGCCGCATCTTAGTGATAACAATGCCACATTTTATCTTCTGAAGTGTGGCATTTGAATTGCTAAAAATAGTCCGCTTATTTTGTATTCTCTGTGGCTTGCATTATCTTTGCCCCTCGGAAAAATAACCATTAATTACAAAACTGAATATATT
>NZ_JAICZW010000045.1 GCF_029057325.1 Bacteroides sp.
CAATATATGGTGTTCCTAATATGCTTGACAAAGTTATTGATAAGGAAAAAACAAACCTACTCAACAATATAAATTGTGGTATTGTTTTTTTGGATGCTTTAAACAAACTTACTCATAGTGAAGATTTTGTCGTTGATATTCCTATGGAACTAAGAGAAATGCTTAAATCCGGAAAGGCAGCATTTGACAATTCAAGCAAAAATCCAGGGAGCTATACTCCAAATATGCGCATCAAAGGAAAAACAGGAATATACACTCAAGCTACTATTAAACGGGAAGCAAATAGTCAAGCTATTACCCAAAGTTTATCTAATTTGGCCATGATGGCAATGGTACAATCTGTTCTTAACAAGCTAGAGATACTTGAAGAAAAAATAGAAGACATCCAAAAAGGACAAAAAAATGACAGAATAGGTAGCATTCTGGGACATTTCAAAGGTTTTATGGATTTATATTCCACTTTCAAAACCAAAGAGGAGTTAAATACTGCTACCAACACTGCATATTTAGAAATGCAAAAAGGGCTTACACAAATTCACCTGCAAATTGAAGATGAACGAAAGAAACTTAACGGTGCTCCAGCTAATGACTGGGAAGCTTTCAAATTATCAATTAATCCGTCCAATCTTCTATGTAATAAATCAAAACAATTCCAAAAGTATTATATAGATTATACCTATGATATTCAATTATACAACAGGCTTATTTTATTATCTGACATTGTTCTTTTTTTAGGCGGGAAGACAGAAGCGATTAAGCCAAACCATAAGAAAATGGTCGATTACTGTAATGAGCATATAGATGATTCATTCCAAAAAAAGATGAAATACCTCATGCATAACCATACGACAGAGATTTCAAATATTCTTAACTACAACAAGAATCTTAACAAAATATTTGATGATGTTCTGATTCAAGATATCAGAATTGAGTGTAATTCAACAGATTTGAAAACTTTAAATACAAAAAAATGAATCCAGCAAATGTAGATAAAATAGGTAAAGTCATTATTACCACAATCGGTGCAGGTATTGCATATGTAGTCAAAAAAAGTACACCTGTTGTTAAAAATGCAGCGAAAAATGCAGCGAAAAATGCAGCAAAGATTATTTCCCAAAAAAAATAATTGAGTTTTTTATCTTATTATACTTTAGCAGAAAACATCTTTTGCACCTCCCCGCCTTCCTTTGCAATACGCAACATAAAAAACAGCGTATTGCAAAGGAAAGGCAGGGATTACTATTCATTACAAATCTTTCAATATATTATTATTCAACAGAAATGGGAGAGCCTGATTCCATGTTTCATTTAGCTTGGATCATACTTATTTAAATAATCGAAATTTACAAATTTATATTTTAACATGAAAGTATCAATCAATTACACAGAAATTACCAATTGGGTAAGCAACCATTATCGGATTGCCCTTACATTCAAGCGTATAAACCCAAATACTTTTGAAGCAAGTTACAATCCGGGAGTTTTCATCCCAACTGTTCATATAACAATTAAGATAGAAAACTTTCAGGAAAACTTTATCTGCATGTCATACGATTGCAGTATGCCCATATCAATGCTCATTGCCGGAGCAATCGGACATCTTCAAGAAAGGATTCCGGAAGGCATTGAAATCAAACCTGACGAGAAACGAATCAGAATCTATCTTGAGAAGATAGACAAGCTACAGCCTGCATTAGAGAAGGTTTCATTGTCAAATCTCTCATTGAACGAGGAATGTGCCGAATTGACTCTTGAACTAAAGTAAAAAAACAGAGTTACCATCATTAAAACTATCATCGTTATGGATATAATCAAAAAATTCCAAGAAGGAAAATGGATGCAAAAGGCCAAAGAGTTTTTGAATGACAAAATAAAGCTGCAAAAGCTATTGGCCAATGTTCAAAAATATGCAGACAAAAAGAGATTGAGCTCAGTAAAAGAAACCCTTCTACTGATGTACGATTATCTCAAAGACATTGCATCAGGCAAATATAAAGACTATGACATAGCCAAGATGACACTCATTGTCGCAGCACTGGTTTATGTGGTAACACCTATTGATATCATCCCCGATATCTTCCCCGGAGGACTGATAGATGACGCTGCTATTGCCATGTGGGCTTTGAAAGAAGCAAATACAGAATTTGAGAAATACAAAGCATACAAAGAAAATGCTACAAGCATGAACTGATTTTTCATTTCTTCAGACACCTTTTGTCCTTCTCCCCGTCTTCCTTTGTACTATCAAAACAATAAAAAAATAGTAGAAAATGATATACTTAGAAAACTTTACCCTCCCCAAAGACGAATGGGAAGACTGGTACTTCTCGCCGCCACCAGCACTTCAAGGAAAAAATCTGGAAATTCTTCTGGAATTGTCGGAACGATTTATTAGAAAAAATAAAATTCCCCACCCAAACCGGATGACAGGCTATGTCTCCTGGTATCCGTGGCGGGTGTTCTATCGAAGAGGAATCCGCCGCTTTTCTTTCGATGACATTACCATCCTTTATGGCAGTAACGGTTCGGGGAAAAGCACTCTCCTGAACATCATCGCCCAGAAAATGAAGCTGCAACGCTCTGCACTCTATAACAAGTCCCCGTTTTTTGAGGATTATCTGCAATACTGCGACAGCTATCTAAACAAAGAAAAAGGAGGCCATCTGGCTGTGCAACGAGGTGTGATTCTGACGAGTGACGATGTCTTTGACCGGATGCTACGAAATAGAGGGGAGAATCAGGACATTGATTTCAAGAGGGAACAACTGGTGAATGAGTATTTCCATACAGAGGAGTGGATGCCGAAATCCTTGTCTTGCTCAAAGTACGTGAAGTCTAAGTTGAAGAGGAATGTGCAAGAACAGTCCAATGGGGAGACGGCTTTCAACTACTTCGTAGAGAGCACACCGGAAAATGCACTGATACTACTGGACGAGCCGGAGAACAGCCTTGCCGCAACATGGCAAATGGAATTGGCGAAATTCTTGTCCGGAGCCATCTGCGCTTTCAACTGTCAATTGATAATAGCAACGCATTCTCCGTTCCTTCTCGCCATTCCCGGGGCAAAGATATACAATCTGGATGCGGAGCCCATATCAACGTGCCGTTGGAACGAGTTGGAGAATGTTCGCGCGTATTACGACTTTTTCAAGACGCATCAAGAACTATTTGAAGGAATCTGATTATAGGGTGAAATTTAACGTCACATCGGACACATCTTGTCCCTCTATTCGTTTTCCTTTGCAGTATCAAAACAATTAAAAACAAATGAGAACGCCATGACAGCCATTGTAGGAATCCTAAACAAAAGCGGCATCGCGATTGCCGCAGACAGCGCAGCTACGGTTTCAAACAACCGCAGCAGAAAAGTATTGAATACGGAAACTAAGATATTCAGGTTATCAAAAACCTATCCGGTAGCGGTGATGATTTACGACTCAACCCTGTTTATGGAAACGCCTTGGGAAGTAATCATCAAACTATATTGCAGAAGGCGGGGAGACAAAGGGAAGAATACACTAAAAGAGTATGTGGATGATTTCTTGCAGTTCTTGCGTGAGGAAAATTTCTTTTGCAGCAAAGAAGTACAGGACAGAAAGCTGAGCAATATGCTGATTGACTTCTATCAACTGGCACGCGATAAAGCCAAAGAAGAGTTTGAAGAACAAGAGGAAGAGAATCCGACATCGTACAATGACTTATTTCTCGACAGACTGAAAGAGTATAAACGAATCTGCAGTGAAGAATTTGAGAAATGCCCGGAATTGAAGAATTACCCATTCAGAACGTTCCAAAGCAAAGCTCAAAGCACTATCGACATGATTATAGAACAGGGATTCACTAACGAGCATTTCGATGTGACACAACGGGAGCTGTTTGAGTCATCCGCATACGAATGGATTAAATCAATCTGCTTTTTAGGCAATCAGAATTCCGGATTGGTATTTGCCGGATATGGGGAGAAAGACATATTTCCCTGTATGCTTCCCATTGAAGTCGCCGGCGTGGTGGATGGCAGGCTGCGTCACTTTGTCAACCACGAACGCATCGCCCAAATAGACCACAACAATATAGCCACGATATGCCCGTATGCACAAGCAGACGTCATGCAGACGTTTATGGATGGAATTTCTCCCGATATACGGGAACATATATTGGAGCGCGACACGCAACTGGTGAATCAGGTTCAAAACCGGATATACGAGAAGCTGGCAGCGGCCAATGTGGGAGAAGAAATCTTGGAATTGGTAAGAAACATCGACTTTAATGAAACCCGGGAACAGATGGATGAAGAACTTTCCGAATACATCCAAAAAGAAAAAGAAGACGGATTGCTGACCGCAGTAGAGATGTTCAACGTGCAAGAACTGGCAAGCATGGCCGAAAGCCTGGTGTCCATCACCAACCTGCAACGCCATTTCACGTCAAGTGAGGAAACTGTAGGAGGCCCCGTGGATGTGGCGGTGATAACCCGCAATGAAGGCTTTATCTGGATTAAGCGCAAGCTGTGGTTCAGTCAAGAGATGAACAGACATATCATGAGGGATGAATAAGGCGTTACTTGGATAGTTTTTGTCCGTTCCAGCTTCTTTACATCAGTTAAATCAAAAAAAAAGAATATCATGCTTAGAGGAAAAACAATTTTCAGATGTACCCAATGTGGTAAGATTTTTATTGCTCCTGACTGGGAGTATTGCGCTACCATCTATTCCGCTCCACAACCTTGTAAACGATGTGGGAGCATAAGAACCTTACCTGTTTATCACATATTATTCAAATCGTTTTATAAAAAGATTTGGGAAAATATGGAAAAGTGAAAATAAATAGTGAATACTTCCATTGTATGGCAGAGCTTTCTTTGGGTATCAGAACTATTTGAAGGAATCTGATTATCGGATGAATTCAGTGCCACATCAGACACTATTTGTCTCACTATCCGTTTTCCTTTGCAATATCAAAACCTATTAAAACCATTGGCACTAAGAACAGAGCTGTATCTATTTGGAAAAAAGATAAAGTGTCGGCATACAAGAAACAGGAACTGAAATAAACGAAAACAATGAGAGAGTACATATACTGCCCTTCGACAGGGAGCAAGCATTTCAGCAACAAGTACTACACCATACGGATTAAATTCCATGAGCACAACATGGCGGTGGCAGATATCGAAAGCAAGAAGAGAGGACGCATTCGCTTTATAGACGGTTGGCTGTCGTTCGATGAATGCAAGCTGGAAAGCATGTACGACTATTTAGATTGTCTGGATATCCTGTATATGAGCAAAGTGGCAAGACGATGGTTCGCCAAAGAGATGAAGCACTGCACAAGCGGCTATCTCCGACCGGACGGATATCTGGACAGAGACAACATAAAAGCAGCTGAAGATCTTATATTTCATAAATCCACTCTCGAAATTCCCCGACTGAATGCAACGATACTCAAACGCATGAAACCGCTTTGCAGCGATGTGCTGTGTGCCAACTATCGCGGAAGAATCCGAATCAGTTGCGAAAAAGGAGCGATAAAATACGAACCTTCCTGCCTCAAGAACAAGGCGTTCGTCCGTAAGGTGCTGAACAGGAAAAAAGAAAGGCTAATGGTTTGTCCGCAAGAAATGCTGTTCAGCTTCATTCGCTCCTGCTTCCCCGACTTCTATCGGGAAGTGGAGCAGAACCGGACAATGGACAATTGCTCCATCGTGATAGAATACTGCTGGTGGGAAGATGAATTCCCGCAGATGAGAATATGCGTGTCGGATGAAGATGGTCAGATTCATACAATAGAACCGTTTATAGAATGAGAACAATATGCACCAACAAATTACTACATTAAATACGATATCAAAATGAAGACAAGAGTTTTTAATCTTATCATTCTCGACGAGAGTGGGTCAATGCAGAGCATTAAGAAAGAAGCTATTGACAATGTAAATGAGACGGTACAAACGATCCGTTCCGCCGAACAGGAAAACGAAAATCAGGAGCACTTCATATCGCTCATAACATTCAACAATGAAGTCAAGACGGTATATGATTGTGTACCGGCTGTGGAAGTCAGAGAATTCTCTTCAAAAACCTATCACCCCAATCGTTGCACCGCTTTGTATGATGCCATGGGTATGTCTCTTAACGCACTGCGCCCCAAAGTGACAGAGGAAGACCGAATACTTGTAACCGTTGTAACGGATGGCTACGAAAATGCCTCGCGTGAGTATAGCAGCGAAGCCATCAAGGCATTGGTAGATGAACTGAAGAAAGAGGGCTGGGTGTTTGCCTATATCGGAGCCAATCAAAATGTAGAAAGAACAGCTGCAACCATCTCTATCACCAATACAATGGTTTTCCATACCACATCAGAAGGAACCCAAAACATGACACAAAGTGTCAACAGGAGCAGAAAAAAGTTTTTCGCCCGTTTGTCTGATGTTTCCTTCAATGCAGCAGTGGAAAATGAATGTTTTTTCGATGATGAGGAATGATCTTAGGTAAGCATTTACGACCTGGTGGGCTGTGGATGTTGTGAGGACGATCATGAAGTATTATGTAGGGATCCGGTTGATTTTTGGGAAGGTGCATTATGCCCCAAACGTAATCGAGAATATACCTAAGGTAAATACATATTAAAAGTATGGGATTATGGATTATGAATATTGGATTAAATTGGCTGAACAAGGAGATAAATGATTTAAACAATTCGTCGAGGAATTCAAAATGAAGTATAGAAAAGTCTGAACGAAAATTGTGTCATTGATTTGGTCAAGCAGCCTCATCTATTGATAGCCGGTAGGCAAGGAGTTGGCAAAACCGAATGTTTGCATACTATCATTTATTCCTTGTTAAAAAAGGAACAACCCGAAAATATGAGATTTGTATTAATGACAAAAAGGGCAGACTTGATGCAATCCCATACATCATATCGGGTACTATTAAAGCCAACTTTCCGGTACGCATTGCATTCCAGACTTGCTGTGTAATGGATTCTCGCACAATCATTGACAGGCAAGGAGCAGAAAGTTTATTAGGGTCTGGAGATATGTTATTATGTAATGGTATAGAGTTGACACGAATCCAGGGAGCTTTGGTAGATGAAGAATGTCAACTTGGATTTATCCAATCCGACTTTTCTAAACCATATATATTGCCTCCCGGTAGTTTCGAGTACTCCGATTATGATGACGAAGAGGAAGATATGGATTCTTTAGACCCTCTGTTTGAAGATGTTGCACGGTTGATCATTCAGCTTGGTAGATGTTCTTATACTATGATAAGTGAAAGTTTTACTATCAGTAATGTTAGGGCTGCAAAAATCATGAGGCAACTTGAAAATGCCGGAATCATAGAGTATAAGGTAAATTGTTTGACAGATAAAGAACTGGAAAATATAATAGAAAATGATCTTATCTGGTGATTATCATTAACAAACCTATTACTTACATGACATCCCGTTTGCTGCGAAACAGAATATGGCGTCTGTGAAACGAAAACTCACCGTGCAAATTCCAACTGCGCCGCACAGGCATAACCTTCTTCATAAAGTTCCGTCAGTTTTCGGATATCCCGCTCGATGCGGTCCACCGTTATAGGGCGTTGCGGACGGATGACCGTAATTTCCCCAGCCTCTTCCAGCCGTTCCACCAGCTCCAACTGCGCATTATAGACCACGCTGCGCCGGTTGATGGCTGCACGCAGGGCAGGATATTTCCTATAAATAAAAGGAGGGACTTTGGTGCCCTGAATCTTCTTCCGATAACCCCGGTTACGGGTCAGCACCACCACGTTGTTCGTAAACCCATCCCGACGGGCACGCATCAACGGAATGCTGTCCACAATGCCGCCATCCAGCATCGGAATGCCGTCCACATAGGCAATGGGGCAAACAAACGGCAGGCTGCTCGAAGCGCGCACAATGTCAATCACCCGCTTCTCACTTTGCTTCTCCTCCCAATAGTTCGCCTCACCCGTCAAGCAGTTGGTAGTCACCATCACATAGCGC
>NZ_JAICZW010000046.1 GCF_029057325.1 Bacteroides sp.
GCGCCCACCGATCTCTTCACTCGTCTAGTCGGCGGCATCGTCATATGTGTATAATAGACATGTATAAAAAATACAACGTGAATGCTGTTATATGCTGCTTTGATGGATATACAGGTTTATATTCAGAAGAAGAGTGTATCTCAATAAAAGAACAACTAGAGAAGATAAGGAAAGATAGTACATTAAAACCATATTGGGACTATTCCCCTAAGGAAGTTCCTATTTTGGAAAAATTCAGAGAAGAAATTTATGCGTTTTTAACCGATGGAAGAGAATAGAATAAAGATTAGTCGCCCATATATACCAATGTTTGATGAACGAGAGTTTGTTCTTGTTTGTCGTAAAAGTGACTATGAAAATAATAATATAGGTGATAGCGTGTTTCTCGTATTCAGAGAGGAGTGGGAAGATGCAGATGACAATTCTATTAAAACATTTGATTTACTTTTGACATCAGTTGAAAATGAAACAGTAAAGTTGTTTCCTGCTCCGAATAACGCAGTGGTTATAGTACAAGAACTTCCATACTCACGAAAGATTGATTATATGGAAGTGCCAAAATAAATTTGAAACTTTATGTTATTTTTCTATCCAGTTTAATCTTGCACTCTGACTCAGTATGAGACATTTTGCGCTCAATGGTGGATATTTCCGAATCACGAAGAGTGTGAGCAAATACCCTCTTTATAAAGGTGGCAGTCTGTAGGCGTGGCTTGCCGAATGCCTTACCGATATTCCAACCAAAGTGCATGATGTCAATGGTTTTTAATTGAGCATCAACCTTTATTGGTTCAACTTTGGGTAAAGAATCGGAGAAGTAGTATTCCGTAATATATCCACATAAGCGATTAAGGTCAGTCTCACTCAGATAGAGAACCAAGTTTCGTTTCGTATATGCAAGAACCTTATCTAATTTTTCTTGTGAAGCTCGTTTCTTCTCTGCCATAGCATTGGCACGGAATATCTCGTATTCTGATGGCTGATTAGATTCTTCGATAGATGTATTGTTGATGGTAGAAGGTGTGGCTTCTTCCTTTGGAAGTTCTGCCACGTCTTCGTTAAGATCAAAACACGATGGAGTAGAAACTTCTTCTGTTGTGTCAGATGTAGTTTCGATTTCAATTTCGGGTTCAGGTTCAGAATTGATAGGTTCTGAAATAATTGTACCTTCGGCAAGTTCAGGGTGTGTTTCTGGAACTTCTGCTACCACAGCCTTATTGCGGTAGCACTCAAATCTCATAAAGCACTTCTCTATTGTTGGTGAAAGAAGTTGCCCAAATACCATTTGCAGATTGAGGTAGATAGCACCCATGATAATGGAGCATACTACGAAAATAAAATTGCTGCTGAACTCATCCCAACCATAGTGTAGTACGGTCTGACGGGCTAAAACACCAATGATGATGATTGTTCCGAAAACAATCAGATGCAAAGTTATATGTTCTATCTTTTTCTGCTCCATAATGATATATGTTAATCGTTTGTGTGCAAATATATATCATTTGCAAGATGTATAGATACATTTCCCGGGAAGTGGCAGCTTTTGGCACCGGTAGGTAGCATTTTTCTATGCCACCTGTGCCACAATAGAAAGGAAAGTCCGACATGGGACTAGCCTACATCGGACTTTTAAGTTGTGAGTATCAGCAATTGTAAGTGTTAGCTGACCTTATTGGAATAAATAGTGATATGCCCTTCTGCTTGGAGGCAACTTTATTGATAACCCATTTCTTGAATGTAGCGGAATGTCCAGTGTCTATTTGATAGGATAGGGCTATAATCATGTCGAGATTATACATATCGGCACTATTCCCATTCTCCAAATTTATACATTGGCAGACTTCATATTCCTTTAAAACATTGGTTTTCAATATCGCTTTTATGCGAGAATTGATTACTCCTGCCGTTGTATAGAACAAGTCGGCAATCTCCCAAGCGGTCATCCATACTTCGCCATCAGAAATACGGATGACTGCTCCGTTGTTTGTTATGATTCCTCGTTTCATAGCTGTATTTATTTTAATGAAATCTTATTGGCTGTCTCTCGTTTCTTTACATTTACTAAATCTGCATAGATTTGAGTAGTGGAAACGTTCTTGTGGGTTAACATCTTTGAGACTGTGTAAATGTCTGTGCCTAAAGAGATTTGTATGACTGCATAGCTATGTCTGAATCCGTGGAATGTTATCGGTTTCGTTATACCTGCCTTTTTAAGCCAGTTCTTCAGCGGATAGTTAATCATGCTTCGTTTCAAACCTTTGAATACTTTACCAGTGTCGGGTGTTCCACATAGTTCGTAGGCTTCGTAACTGATAGGGAGTGTTGCTTCCGTTTGGGTTTTCTGTGTTCTGATACGCAAACAATAGCCTTGGTCGGGAGCAATAGCAAAGTCTTCCCATTGAAGATTGAGAATATCGCTGATGCGTAATCCTGTCAGACAAGCAAACAAAGAAGCGGCTTTCAGAACGGGAATGTCACAAGGTGTGGTGGCAAGTTGTTTCACCTCGTCCAGTGTTAGATATTCTTTCTTCACATCTTGTGGCTCAATCTTATCAAGATAGTCATTGATGTTTTCTCGAAACCATTTGTCCCGATAGGCAATTTTCAACAATCCTCTGAAAGTGGAGTAGTAGCCGGATGCCGAATTGAGGGATATAGGGCGATTGCTGTGTTTGAGCTGCTTGGCGTTCAACAGGTACTCACGGAACTTCTTGCACAAATTCACATTTACCTCGCCGAAAGTACATTGCCCTTTGACAAAGTTGTAGAAATGCTGATAGACGAACGTCCATTTCTGGTCTTTACTTCGGCACATCTTTTTGAAGTAGGCAAGGAAGTCGGCTTTCTGCTTAGTCTTGTCTAAGAAACCAAACTCTTCATTGATGAGCGATTGCACTCTGATACAACGGATAGCTTCTGCTTTGTTCAACATATCGTTGTTGAACTCTCGTTCCATTTCGTTTTTCGGATGGGCATAGATGTAGATGCCGAGGTATTCTCGACGGCTCATCTGCATGGTTTCAGGGTTACGGACTGCCGGATAATAATCCAGATACAAAGAGATGCGATTATTACGAATCGCTCTCTGACGAACTGTTACTTTTGTACACGTGTGTGTCATACTGTTTAATATTTAGAGTTTTACATTTGTTTGGTGCAAAGGAATATGGTGATTCAATGGTGGCAACATTCACTGATAAATAACTTATTCAATCTTTGGGGCTGCAAGTAGCTTATCCAGTTCGGGTTTGGAAATAAGCGTGTATTTGCCCTTCTTGACCTTGGGGATATTGTGATACTTCGCATAATGATAGAGTTGGTCACGGGTAAGATTGAACTTCTCCATAGCTTCGGCTACCGTATAATATTGCGGTTCTTCGGGTGCTGCTACACCTTTAGCTATATCTACATGTTTCTTGGAATAGTACACCATGATACCCTCTTTCTTTTTCGGGATGGCATTCTTGGAAACGAAAGTGTAGATAGCGGATAAAGTCATGCCGAATTTCTCCTGCATTTCTTGGGTACTATACCATTCGGTAATGTCGGGATTCGGGGCTTTCTTGGCGAAGTAAGCATCCATGTGCTTCTTGCTCCAATAGGTTTTGCCACGATTGAAAGTCCGAGGAATGTTGTTTTTCTTGGCTACAACAAATATCCATGACTCGTTTACATGGTATTTCTCTTTCACTTCGGCTGTGGTGTAGAAGTTGGTGATAGGAGCTTTCTCTTTTGTAGGAGTATAGAACTCTGTTGGATTATTAAATAACTCATCAATATCCTCTTTCTTCAAAAGGTATTTGAAGCCCAATCGAGTGACCTTTAATTCACCTCGTTTAATATATCCGTAAACGGTAGGTCGGGTTACTCCGAGAAAGAGTGCGGTCTCGGTAATTGTGAGAAATGGCTTGTCTTTGATTCTTTCAATAGGCTTTTCATCAATCTTCTTCTTCACGAATTGATTGTTAGCCTTGATTGCTTCGTCACGCTTCTTCTTTTTATAAAGAGCGTTGGCGCATTGTTTGGAACAACACGCCGTTGTTGTTTTTTGGGCGATAAACTCTTTACCACACCAAGTGCAAATTCGCTTAATTTTCAGGTTACTGCTCATTTTAATTCATCTTTATTTCTCCGTTATTACTGTAAATTCCCGTAAAACCGTGTAAAATGGCGTATAGTTTCTCTACTACCTTTCCACAAGATTTTCGGTCTTCAACAAGCGAGCAACAAATGCGGTACAAAAATGAGCTGAAAAAGTCCTATAAACGATAACTATCGCTTATAAGGCTAAAAAGAAAGGCGCTCAAAATGAACGCCTTAATAATCGTTGATGATATATGCTAATCGTTGGTAATCACCACTTACTTGCCGATGCAGAAATTCTTAAATATATTCTCCAACACCATATCATTCGTCACCTCTCCCGCAATATCGCTCAGGTGGAAGATGCATTCTCTGATATCTTGTGAGATGAAATCTCCGGAAAGGTCGCTGGTTAAACCTTGTTGGACGCGATGGATGGCTTCCAGTGCGTGGCTTAGCGCTTCGTAATGGCGGATGTTTGTGACAATGACATCGTTTGGGGTGACGTTGGGCAGGTTGGCGGCGGTGATGAGCAATTGCTGCAATTCGTCGATGTTCGTTTTCTCCTTGGCGGAAATGCGGATTGATTTTGTATCTTTCGGGAAAAAGGGAGGGAGTATGTGGGATGTGCTTTCTGCTAAATCCGCTTTATTGAAGACGAGGATGAGCTGCTTGCCTTCGCAGCGCGGGAGGATTTGTGTGGATAATTGCGTAAGTTGTGCGGTTGTGTCAGTTGCGTCAATTACCCAGAGCACGATTTCCGCTTGTTCCAGTTTCTGGAAAGTCCGTTCTATTCCTAAGTTTTCGATGGTGTCACTTGTCTCGCGGATGCCGGCTGTATCAATGAACCGGAAGGTGATACCACCTATGTTGACAGTATCTTCTATCACATCACGGGTAGTACCGTGTATGTCGCTGACAATTGCTTTGTCCTCGTTCAGCAGGGTATTCAGCAAGGTGGATTTGCCGGCATTTGTTTCGCCGATAATGGCTACAGGTACACCGTTCTTGATGGCGTTACCTACACTGAAAGAGTGTACCAATCTGGAAATGACTTTTTCGATGTTATCGGCTAATTGGCATAATTCGGAACGGTCGGCAAATTCCAGTTCCTCGTGGTCGCTGAAATCCAACTCCAATTCGATGAGTGAAGTGAAGTGAAGCAGCTGATTGCGCAGAGAGGCTAACTCTTTGCTGAAACCGCCACGCATCTGGCTCATGGCAAGGCGGTGAGTGGCGGCAGAGGTAGAAGCTATCAGGTCAGCAACGGCTTCGGCTTGGCTTAAATCCATTTTCCCGTTAAGAAAGGCGCGTTGGGTATATTCTCCGGGATATGCCATGCGGCAACCGTTCTTGATGAGCAGTTGCAGCACCTTTTGCAGAATATAGCCGGAACCGTGGCAGGTTATTTCGGTGCTGTTCTCGCCGGTGTATGAATGGGGGGCGTGGAACAGGCTGACAAGCACTTCGTCTATGATGGTATCCTCTTCATGAATACGACCGAAAGTAAGTGTATAGGGTTTGCACGTATCCAGTTTCTTTCCGGTTCTGGCGGGAATAAATATGCGGGAGGTGATTTCGATTGCTTCCGGTCCTGAGACACGGATACATCCGATGGCACCTCCCGACGCAGTGGCTATGGCACAAATTGTATCTTGATTCATATATTTGCTTTGTGGAAATAGTTTAAATGCGTTCGAGCACCGTTTGAATAAGCGTATCGATCGTATTCTTGTATCCGGTGTTGGCTTCTTTTATCAGGCGGTTGGCAATTACCATACATACCGTCATCGCTTTATGTCCCATCAGACGACTTAAGCCGGCCAATGCGGAACTTTCCATTTCAAAGTTGGTGATGCGGTAGCCGTTGTATTCAAATGTCTCTACCTTTTCGTTCTGGTGCGGGTCGGTCAATGGCACGCGGAGCTTGCGTCCTTGCGGACCAAAGAAACCGTTGGCGGCAATGGTCACGCCGCGTGTCATGTCATTCTGTGCGATGCGTTCTATCAGTTCAGCATCTGCATCGATGACGTATGGGGCGGGTGCGCACATATTGCCGGTCCATCCCATGTGGTTTAGAAAAGCCCGTTCAAAAGGCAGGTCGCAAACAGCGTTGCGCCCGGCGTAGAAATTCAATAATCCATCGAAACCGATGGACTTTTCAGAACAGACGAACGTGCCTACCGGGGTATTGGGCTGTAGGCCGCCGCAAGTTCCGATGCGTACCAATTCCAGTTGGCGGAATTGAGGCTTTTCTTCACGGCTTTGGAAGTCAATGTTTGCCAAAGCATCCAGTTCATTCATTACGATGTCGATGTTGTCACAACCGATGCCTGTGGAAACAACCGTGATTCGTTTGCCTTTATATGTGCCGGTTATCGTCTTGAATTCACGGCTTTCCACTTCGCATTCTTTGTTCTCCAAATGGGATGCAACCTGTGCCACCCGTCCGGGGTCGCCTACTAAAATCACTTTGTTTGCCAACCATTCGGGTTTAACGTGAAGATGGAATATGGAACCGTCTTCATTGATAATCAGTTCGGAGGGTGCAAAATACTTTTTCATAGGCTTACGAGTCTGAATGGATGAATAGGTAAATTTCTTTGTTTTTTCGGTTATTTGCTCAACGGCTGGTTGTTGCTGCCGCTTACCGGTTTAGCTATGTTTTCACGCATGGAAGTATCGGCTTCGATGTTTTTCATGCGATAATAGTCCATGATGCCTAAATTGCCGCTACGGAATGCTTCCGCCATGGCTTTGGGCACCTCGGCTTCCGCTTCGATTACTTTGGCACGGGCTTCCTGTGCTTTGGCTTTCATTTCCTGCTCGCTGGCAACGGCCATGGCGCGGCGTTCCTCTGCTTTGGCTTGGGCAATGTTTTTGTCGGCATTGGCCTGGTCTATCTGCAAGGCAGCACCGATGTTCTTACCGATGTCGATATCTGCAATATCAATGGAGAGGATTTCAAAGGCAGTGCCAGCATCCAGTCCCTTGCGGAGTACCAGTTTAGAGATGGAGTCCGGATTTTCCAATACGGTCTTATGGTTTTCGGATGAACCGATGGAAGATACAATACCTTCACCTACACGTGCCAGAATCGTATCTTCTCCGGCACCACCTACCAATTGGCGGATATTGGCGCGTACGGTTACGCGGGCTTTGGCAATCAGCTGAATACCGTCTTTGGCAACGGCCGTTACAGGTGGGGTATCAATCACTTTGGGATTTACGGACATTTGTACGGCTTCAAACACGTCGCGTCCGGCAAGGTCGATGGCGGTAGCCATCTGGAATGGCAGCTCGATGTTGGCTTTGGAGGCGGAAACCAGTGCGTGTACCACCCTTTCCACATGTCCTCCGGCGAGGTAGTGTGCTTCCAGTTCGTCACGGGTAATGTTTTTCAGACCGGCTTTGTGCGCTTCTATCATCCCGGGCACAATGATATAGGGAGGAACATTACGGATGCGCATCAAGAAAAGCTGTACCAGCGAGATGTTCACTCCCGACACTTTGGCGGAAAGCCACAAGAAGAAAGGTACATAGTGAAAAAACAATACCAGAAAAATGATGCTGCCTATGACGAGGAAGGCAGTCAGATACATAGAATTAGGATCCATAACTATCAAGTATTTAATAAGTGAAGAATATTATTGTTTTAATCTTTCAACGATAAGGATTCCATCCGTAATGCGGCTTACGATGATGGGAGTCCTTTCGTTCAGGAAACCGTCGGAGGATTTTACTTCCACAATGTCGCCGTTGATGTCTGCATAACCAATCAAGGCCAGTCGGGTAGTAGTGATGCCGGTATCGCCGACTTTGACTTTTTTTTCGGCATTGCGGTCCACTTTGGAGTTGATGTCCTTCTGAAGGGCAATCTTGTCAAGTGTTTTCGAACGCATGAAGCCTATTAGCGAACCTATGCAGGCGATGGCGGATAAGGCGAGCGTGCAGAATCCGGCAGTTTCACCCATATAAGTGAAGGCATAGTAGTTGGCATAGAGGAGGCAGCATCCTGACAGAATGCCGGAGATGCTGATGCCGGGAATCACGAATAATTCCATCAAAAGCAGGATGACTGCTACGATAATCAGTGTTGCAATGATTAATATATCCATAATAGTTTTTATTTAAAGGCTTTTTTTTCAGTATTGCGCACTTGGATGGCCGCTTGCTCCATTTCTTTGGATAGTTGCAGTACACGCTGTTCCAAATCAAGGATGGCGGCCGACATGTTCTGTTTCTTGTTTTTGTCGGCATTGGCGTATTCCGATCGCATATCCTCTAATTTGTGCAGTTGCTGCCAATAGCCTTTTTCCAGTTGGCTGTATTCTTTGTACAACGCTTGGGCTTGCGGTGAGCGGAAATCATCCAGTCGGTAATAAGTTCTGGAATCGTCAATGATAAACCGGAAGTCATATTTGGGGGCTGTTTGCCGGCTTTCATTGGCAACACCGGCATCTTGAAGCCTTTTTTGGGCTGCTTTTACGGCATCCATATCTGTCCACGACTCTTTGATGGAGCTTAATTGTGCCAATGCGACTATTTTTTGCAGATCAAGGCCTTCGTAATTATATACTTGCTTGGACGAATTGGGAATAAACACATAGACGCAGACTTTATCTTCCGGCTGGTATCTGTCAGAGGCGAACCAGCCTAAATTGTTGAACTCGTCGATGACGTACATATAGTCGTTGTAGGGAGAATTGAACGGCATGCCCACGTTCTCCGGTGTCAGGTACGAGTTGGTGTCCGTGTTATAGCGGGTGACGAAAATATCATATCCTCCTATCGATTCTGGACCGTCTGCTGCATAGTAGATGGTAACCCCGTCTGTCAGCATGTAGGGATAGCTTGCGTTCACGGCATCATTGATGCTTCCGGGCAAAAGGCTGCCGTTGCTCCATGTGTCTAGCAGTTTGCTGCGTGAAAGGATGCTGAGGTTGCCGTCCGGTTGTTTTTCGCTGTAGTATAGTCTGTCTTTCATTTCCGTTTCATAAACGGTGCCTCCTTCATTTTCGGAACCATTGAAATAGCTCTCATACATGAATAGCTGTCCTGATTCGGGGCTGATTCTATAAGCTTCCAGGAAGTGCTTTTTGTCAACCACAAAGCTGTCCACAAAGCATACTTTTTCTACTCCTTTCAGCATACGGAGGTTCGCTTTGCTCTTTTCCAATAGATTTTCGGCACTATCAGTAGGGCGCTTTCTTTTGTTCAGTTCTGTAATGTAGGTTTCATAGGTCTCGATGGCTTCTTCGAACCGATAAAGGTCGTTGTATGCGCGTGCCAGATACAGTTGTCCGCTGGGAATTCGTTTCTTGACAGCCGTTTGCAGATATTTCAAGCCTTCGGCCGCATCGCCGGTCTCCAGGCAGCATACGCCATACCATAGGTTGTAGTTGCCGTTGGCGGGTTGTGTCTTGACGAGTTTTTTGAAAGTTGGTTTGGCTTGTTCAAACTCTCCTTTTTCGTACAAGGCTTTGGCTTCTGCCAAAGTTTGTGCAGAAGCGGTTATGCTTAAAAGGCAGAACAGAAGAAAAAAGGTATATATTTTTTTCATATCAATATATGCTGGTTTATTCTATGGTCAAAAGTACAAATTAATCTGAATCTAATACCGGTTTATGTAATTCTATTATGTTAATTCTTCTTTAAATCGTTCTTTTCTCTTACTTTTGCAGCCGATTACTCAATTACGGGTTTAATATCATTCTGTTTTATGGCATCATTTACCGAGGAAGAAAAAATGCTGCGCCGCTTGGAAAAGCGTTTTAGCAAAGGCGTGGTGGAGTATGGACTGATAGAAGACGGGGACAAAATCCTTATCGGGCTTTCCGGAGGAAAAGACTCCATGGCGCTGGTCGAATTGTTGGCAAGACGTGCCCGCATCTACAAGCCCCGATTCTCTGTGGTGGCTGTCCATGTGGTGATGAAGAACATTCCTTATCAGAGCGATGTGGCGTATCTGAAGGCGTATGCGGAGTCGTGGGGAGTTCCTTTTGTGCTTTATGAGACGGAGTTCGATGCTACGACCGACACCCGCAAGTCTCCCTGTTTCCTCTGTTCCTGGAATCGTCGGAAAGCGCTGTTCACCGTTGCTAAAGAGCAGGGCTGTAATAAAATAGCGTTGGGGCATCACATGGATGATATATTGGAGACGCTCCTGATGAACATCACTTACCAGGGGGCATTCAGCACGATGCCGCCCCGGCTGGTGATGAAGAAGTTCGACATGACTATCATTCGTCCGATGTGTCTGGTGCATGAGAAGGATTTGCAGGAGTTGTCGAAGCTTCGGGGATATCGCAAACAGGTGAAGAGTTGCCCCTACGAATCGTTGTCAGGGCGTACGACGATGAAGGGAATCCTGAAGCAGCTGGAGGAGATGAATCCCGAAGCGCGCTATAGTCTGTGGGGCAGCATGACGAACGTGCAGGAAGAGCTGTTGCCGATTCCTTGTCCTCATGATTGAATGGCTAATCATTAATTTCTAACTGCTATATGAAAGCGTTTTATACCATTTTATTGTTGATTGTCTCTAATGTCTTTATGACCTTTGCCTGGTATGGCCATCTTAAATTGCAAGAGGCGAAAGTCATTTCCAATTGGCCGTTGTATGCGGTCGTGCTGTTCTCGTGGGTAATTGCTTTGGCTGAGTATTCTTGTCAGGTACCAGCCAACCGCATCGGTTTTATGGGCAATGGAGGACCTTTTTCGTTGATGCAGCTGAAAGTGATTCAGGAGGCGATTACCTTGATTGTTTTTACGGTGTTTACCACGGTTCTTTTCAAAGGGGAAACCTTGCATTGGAATCATTTCGCCGCCTTTGTCTGTTTGGTGCTGGCGGTTTATTTCGTGTTTTACAAATGATTTTTAGGTGAAGGATGCTAAATCCGAAGTCATCAATCATCCTATATGTTTTTCGGTTTGACAGACACTTGTGTTTGTCGTCTCAAACACTTGCGTCTGTCTTCTCAAACACAAGTGTCTGTCGTCTTGAACACAAGTGTCTGTCATGTGTACTTGTATATATTAGATAATCAGTATAATAGATTCTTTAAAAACAGACCAGTGGATTAATTCCATCAATATGTGTTTAATTATTTGCAAAATCAATTATTCTTGTTATATTTGTACCATAAACGTTATATCTTAAATTTTATTATGAAAAAAGTATTACTTTTATCCTTGTTTTTATTAAGTGCTTGTACAAATCTTCAAGATGAGTTCTTTGAAGATCCATGTGAGCATATTAATGGTAATTTAACTGCGACAGAAGCAGTTTCTGTAAGTGAAGCTGATGCACTACGCATAGCGGAAAATTTCTTTAATAAGAATGTAACAAGGAATGTATCATTTACAGCGGAATCTTTTACTATAAATGATTCTCTTGATACTCCATTAATGTATGTTATAAATTATTCGCATGGCGGTTTTGTTGTAGTCAGTTCAAGAAAAACATATTATCCAATCATAGCATATTCCGACAAATCTAATTTTCCCGAGGGAAAGATGCCGGACGGATTGGATGAATGGATACAAGATGTCAAAAGAGATATCTCAAATCCTAATATAAGTGATGAAGCACGTCAATCACATATCCAATATTTGTGGAACTTATATGATGATAAGGATAATAGCACTGTTCCGGAATCTCGTTCCACAACTGAAGAATCAAAAGCATTCAGAGATAGAATAACAGAACTTAGAGCATCACATCCGGGATATCTTTTTTATCCTTTGTCTCAGTGTAATGCTAATCTCTTTTCGTATGGTGGCAATGATATTATTGCAAATTTAAAAAATCTTGCAGCACAATATGGTTCACCTGAAAGGTTTACAATTGTAGCCGTAAAAGATAATACTAGAAGAAGAAGAGTAGGCCCTTTATTGTCAACAGAATGGCATCAGAACTCTCCATTTAATGCCCAATGTCCTAATCAAAGTAAAGCAGGATGTGTGGCTATTGCAATGGCTCAAATCATGAAATTTCATGAACACCCTAATACATATAATTGGAGCAATATGCCTGATAAAACAGCAACTAATGACACACAACAACTTATACATGATATTGGATCGGCTGCCGGTATGGATTATGGCACTGATAAGTCTAGCTCAAACATTGATAAAGCGAAAAAAGCTTTCATAAATAAATTTCAGTATAATGCAGTTATAAAAGATTTTGATTATAATGAGACAGCCAATGAACTATTAATTCACAACAGACCTGTTTATATGAGGGGTGCAGATGAAAAGTTTCTATTTATAGAGTGGGATGGTCATGCTTGGGTTTGCGATGGGGCATACGATGTCGATAATGAAACTCTTTATTTTATTGAATATCTTTTTGGAGGACCGGGGTACTATAGCTATTCTAGCCCGGATGATTACCCGTCTGCTAAAGTACCCGGCGTATGTGGATATGGTACGCTCTCTTTTCATATGAATTGGGGATGGATGGATGGTTCGTATAATGGATGGTATAATTTTACTGATGTTAATGTAGGTGATTACAATTTTAAACATAATAGAAAAAATCTGTATGTCACCCCTAAATAAATATTGTATGAGAACATTTATTACTCTTTTACTTTTCTTGGGCTCTTGCCTGTTAGCTTCTGCTCAAACCAAAGAACGGGGCTTGTTCATCGAACTGAATGGCGGATATGGACAAATAGAAAAGTTTGATAACACGCATGATGGATATGGTTTTTGGGCACCTGCTATAGGTTATCAGTTCAACAGTCGCTGGGCTGCCGGAATAAAGACACGTTTCGAGTTGGGTGCTGACTACAATTTCAATACTTTCGGCGCTTACGGACAATATGCCTTCTGGCAGAAGAACCGTATAAAGCTATTTGGAGAAGCTGCCGCTACCTTATCCGTGTGCGGCGGCTTGGATGGAGGAGATAATAGTTATAGTGAAGCCGGATTGTCAGTAGGGGCAGCCTACTCACTTGGCGGTCACTGCAATCTTCTTTTACGTTACCTGCATATAGGCTACAGCGATGCGTACCATCTGAATGAAGATTTCTGTCTGGGAGGCGGAAAGTTCGTTGTGGATGGCAATCTGAAACGTTTGCAAGTAGGAGTCCAGTGGATTTTTTAAAAGTTCATTTCATCACGGCTTTTTCATTTACGGGAGTTACAGGAGCTATTGTTTCACTCCTATAACTTCCTTGAATGCAAAAGCCGTGTTATTTCATATACTTCTCCATTCCCTTCGTCAGATACGTCTGGAATTTTCCTTCTTCATCGGCATAGATGAAAAGGGCGTCGATGTCGGGATGCGCGTCGGCGAAGCGTTCCGCTTCTTCCAGTCCCATGACCATGAAGGCGGTGGCGTATGCGTCCGCGCTCATGCAGTCTTTGGCGATGACGGTTGCCGACAGGATGCTGTGTTGCACGGGATAGCCGGTGCGCGGGTCGATGGTGTGCGCATATTTTTTCCCGTCTTTGTAGTAGTAGTTGCGGTAATTGCCGGAAGTCGCCATGCCTATGTCGGTCACTTGCAACACAGCCTGCAATTCCTGGTTGATGGCGAGCGAGTCGTCTATCGGTTTGTTCAGGCCGATGCGCCATGCTCCTTTCTGCGGGTTCTGTCCGCAGACTACCACTTCACCGCCTATATCGACCATGAAGTTGCGCACTCCCTCTCTCTTCAGCAGTTGTGCAATGACATCTACGGCATATCCTTTGGCTATGGCACTGCACGAGAGCATGATTCGGTTGTCTTGTTTTACGATTTTTCCTTCTTCCGACAGCTTCACTTTGTCATATCCCGTTATCTCCAACAGGCTGTCTATCATGGTTGAGTCGGGGAATATCCCTTTCTTGAATCCGAACCCCCATGCGTTTACCAGCGAGGCGACAGTGATGTCGAATGCTCCGTCCGTCTCTTTGGATATTTCGGCGCTGCGGCGGAATACGTTGGTGAAGAAGGCGTCCGGAACGATGTCTTCGTTGCGGTTGATGCGTGTAATGGTCGCCGTGTCGTTGAACGGTGACAGCGAGCCGTCGAAGCGCTTCAGTTCTGCTTCTATCTCCTCTTTCAGGTTTTTATCGTGCTGATACGTGATTTTATAGACCGTTCCGAATATCAGTCCGTTGTCTGTTTGATAAGGAATGGGCCGGTTGTGGCGTGCCAATATCCAGATAGTGCCCAATACGAGCAGGGCAATCCATAAGAAATTCCTTTGTGCTTTCTTTTCCATTCTATTGATTTATGATTTATGAATTATCAACTGTCAACTATCAACTGTCAACAGTCAATTAAAGAACAAGTGTTCCACCAATATCTTGCTTCCGATGATGACCAGTATCACCCCTCCCCAGAATTCCGCATGAAGCTTGCGTGCCATGCCGCAACCGAAGCGGATGCCGAACAGCAGTCCGACAAACGACAATGCAAAGGAGACAAACCCGATGATGCCGATAGGCGAAAGTATCTCGGAGAAATCTTTGATGCCCAGACAGGCAAACGATACGCCGACCGCCAATGCGTCGATGCTTGTCGCCACTGCCAATGCCAGTATCACTTTCAGGCGGGTAGGGTCGAATTCGTGTTTGCGCTCTTCGTCCTTGAAGGATTCTTTTATCATCCGTCCTCCCAGAAACGCCAGAATGCCAAAGGCAATCCAGTGGTCTATGGTTTCTATCAGATGGCTGAAAAGGCTGGTCCCCGTCCATCCGAGTAAAGGCATCATCGCCTGAAAGAGGCCGAAACAGAACGCCATCGTCAGCATGGGGCGCAACCTGATCTGTTTCAAGATGATTCCGCTGGCTATGGAGACGGCGAAGCAGTCCATCGCGAGTCCTACGGCCAACAGCCAAATTTCTAAATCGGTCATGTGTCTTAAAGAGGTAGTTTATAGGTTATTGTATAAGTGATTCCGAGGGTGTTGGAGCCATATTTGCCGAAGCCGGGCACATACCACGGATCGCCATACTTGTCGGCAGTGGCGGATAGCTTGAACTTGAAGCGCAGCGCCCATCCCAAGTAGATGGCTTTCCACACATGCGCCCGTATGCCTACGCAGAATTCCGCCCATTGCATGGAGCCTTTCATCCCATGATGGTTGTAGGACAGGTGCTCTTTCCAGATATCATCGGTTAAGTTCGGAGGGGGTACGGTTTCGTCATCGGGGCCGCCTGCGCCCAATGCTTCCACGTCATATTTGAAGCTGCTGGCGCCGTAACGAAGGCCTACAAGCAGCTTATGTCCATGCCGCTTGTTGTATAGCGTATTGTAGTCCATGCCGATGCGCAGATAGGGGGCGTTGCTTTTATAATGGATGCCTTTCTCGCCCCATGTGTCCGTGGTGCCGTATCCCAGTTCCACTATCGGGAAGTAGCGGTTTTTGAGGTTGACATCCACCGATACTTCAGAACTCAGGAAGTCGCTTCCGACTACCGAACTGCCGATTCCCCACAAGTCCACACCTACAGACAGGCCGTTGTAGAGCGGATAGTTTACCTCTTCCTTTTTCTCTTTCTTCTCCTTTGCGGGACGTTTTTCTTGGGCGGATGCCGATGTCCCGTTGACGTGCTGCGCCCGTAAGGGGCAGGAGAGTAGCAGGCAGATTGCCAGCCTAATAGAATAACTTAATATTTTCTTTTCCATAGATACCGGCTTCTTTGTTTGCTATGTCGATAGAATCGAGTTTGATGCGGGTGTGGCTTACGCTTGTGATGGATTGCTTCAGCTGGTAGCCGCAGTCCATCGACAGGAAATAGGGGGTGTTGGAGTGGCGGATGACCAGCGTGTCACTTTGGGTCTTGCTGTATCGGAATACCAATTTGGTGGAGTCCGTCGCATATCTCAAGGGCAGCGAGAGGCCGTGCACTTTCTTCTGGTTGTTGATGATAACGGAGTCTGTGCCGTAGGCTGTTACCGTGAGCGAGTCGAGCGTGTCGTTCTGCACGTATTGGTTTTCCGAGGTTATCTTGTAGAGGTAGCATTGCACCATGGGGCGTGCCGTCATGGAGCAGTCCGCTTCTTCCGAGCAGGAAATTGCGATGCCCATGAGGGGGCAGATGAGAATTCCTGCTATGATAAGTCTGACTAAGTTCTTCATCGTTAAATCGTTTTCTCTATTTGGTACTTATTCCGTTCCGGGGCGTTGCGTGAAATCAGTTCTCCGAGGAAGCCGGCAACGAACAGTTGCGTACCGATAATCATGGAGGTCAGTGCCAGATAGAAATAGGGGGAATCTGTCACAAGGCGGTAGGGCATGCTATGGTGCATGTAGTACAATTTGCTGATGCCTACCAGAATGACGGCAATGAATCCGAAGAAGAACATCAGCGAGCCTAAGACTCCGAAGAAGTGCATCGGTTTGATGCCGAAAGTGGAGAGGAACCACAAGGATATCAGGTCCAGATAGCCGTTGAAGAAGCGGTTCCAGCCTCCGAATTTGGTCTTCCCGAATTTGCGTGCCTGGTGGTGCACCACTTTTTCGCCGATTTTCTTGAAGCCGGCATTCTTGGCGAGGTAGGGGATGTAGCGGTGCATTTCGCCGTAAACCTCGATGTTCTTCACCACCTCTTTGCGATAGGCTTTCAG
>NZ_JAICZW010000047.1 GCF_029057325.1 Bacteroides sp.
TCTTCGGACAAACTCCACTCCCTAGGACCGAAGAACGTCCGAAGAACGTCCGAAGAAACACCGAAGAAACTACGAAGCAGAAAAGGGCCGGAAAAGACGCGGACAGGAAGAACAGAAAATGACGGGGTTTTCCAAGAACATGGAATTTATGTAAAGAATTATGATTATACAATCACATCTTTAGCATCTGAAGAAGTTCTCGCCAACGGATATGTATATCTCACAAAAGAGACTACAGATCCGATATATTCCTTAATCGGACACTTCCTTCGCTGTAATATTCCGGTTCACATTTACTCGTCGTGCAACGCTTCGGCGGGCTGTACCTTCATCGCCTGACGTGCCGGATACCAAATTCCTGCAATGACCATCAATGCCATCAGCCCCCAAACTACTACAACACATACAGAGAATCGTCCCCAACCGGCATCTGTGGCTTCCGTAAAGGTAGCATCAGCCATCACTATATTGGCACATATCACCAACGCAGGAATGGCGGCCATCGTCAGCAACAGCAAACCTTCGCCCAACAACTGCCGGCGTATCCGACCACGGCTGCTCCCCATTGCCATTCGCAAGGCTATCTCGCTGCGACGATGGCGTGTACGGAACCAGAAGGTGCCCATCAGCCCGATGAATACATTGAAGATGAAAAACATTACAATGAGCCTTGCTCCGCGGATGTAGGGCGTGATGCCTTCGGCAGCATCCCGCTCTATCTTCTGCTCCCGGTAGCTCTGTATGTCGAACAGGTAGAAAGGTGCTACCTGCAACTGCGGCGTCATCTCACGGCAGAAGCGGGCGGCAAAGTCCTCCGTATCGGCTTCGGGGCGCACACGGATGGAGATGTCGGGAACGGCCTGCCACCGATAGAACCACTCGGGGAACGGAGTCAGGATAAAAGGCTCGTAGCGAGCATAGTCATCGCTTTTCTGCAAGGCACACACAGCGGAAACCCGGTAGCGAAGACCTCCGGAATAGTAATCCATGAACTCACTCCCCACCACTCCGTTGCTCGTGCGGAACAAGCTGTCGGCAAGGTCGCGGGTGACTACGGCCGGCAGCGGGCTTGCCACCGGGTTCCATTCGGCAGAGGCAGCACCTTGGGCAGTGAACAGCTCCCTCCCCTGCTCCACCGGAATGCGCATTACGTGGAAATACTCCGGCGACACATAGCGGATGTTGGCGGAAACCACCCGGACACTATCCACCGTATAGCCCTGATACATGTGTCGCCGGGTATAGGCATCGGTACCCATCCACATCGCCGCACTCTCCACGGCGGGATGTTGCCTGATGCGGCGCATCACCTCTTCCATCGGCTTGAACCAGAAGCGTTGCAGGCTGTCCTCGGAAGCACATGCCACAAACTGCGTAGGATTGGTGGAGATTCTTATCTTATATACATGCTCCAGATTATAGCCCTTGGGCAACCGCTCGGCATGGATGAAACCATAAAGCACATCCACACAATACCACATCAGGGTGAAGACTATCAATAACTCGGCAAACAGCCACCCGTTGCTGCGGCGCTGATTCCAGATTTGATGTAGAATAGATTGTATCATAATAATTTGAATTTACAAAACAGTTATCGGAAGTTAGAAGTCGTTATTCGGGAGCTAGCAGCCAATGTTCCTGTTTATGCAAGCAGAACTATCGGCCTTCAACTCCCGGACAGCCCCCGACAACTCCTTCAAAGAAAAGACTCCTAAAGACTCACTCTCCTCCCAGCACCTCCGCTATCGGCCTACGCGTGGCGTTCCATGCCGGGATGAATACGGAAAGCAGGTTGAACAACAGGCAGACCGCCAGCACGACCGCAAACACCACGGGACGGAGGAAGAGCAGCGGACTTACCTCAAAATTGGCATCGGGCGCACCATAGCCCAGCATCCAATCCTTGCCTATCCATAGGAAGATACACGAAAAGAAAAAACCGAACAACGCGCCCACCAATGCCAGCACCAGATTCTCACGCAAGAGCTGCCTCATCAGGGTGGCACGATTGGCGCCATACGCTTTCCGCACCGCCAGTTCCGCCATGCGGCGCGACATCTGCGAGGAAATGAGTCCGCTGACATTGATGGCAGGCACAATCAGTAGAATCAGCCCAAGGATGATGCATGTGACGGCGGGCGACAGCATGTCGCTGCGGAAGAACTGCCGCTCCGTATAGGTACTGAGGTCGGGCAATTCCAGACGGTATTCGGTCAGCGTCTCGTTGAAGCGGGCAAGCGACTGCTCTATCTGTGCTTTCAGCTCCGTGGGGCTGACTCCGGGACGAGTGATTGCCATCACCTCAAAATCGCCACGCAATCCTTCGGAACCGGTGCCGCCAGGTTGCGTGGAATAGGGCATCCACACCTCCCCGAAGGCGAACGTGAAGAGCGAACTGACATCCCGGGTCACGCCTACAATGCGCATGGAGTGGAAGTTCACAAAATAACTCTTGCCCACCGCCTCTTCGGCGGAACCGAAAGCCTCGCGTGCCAAGCGTTCGCCTATCACCACCACATCGCGGCACGCATCCATCTCCTCCCTGCTGAACAGGCGGCCTGCCACCAAAGGGATATCATATACATGCCAGTAGTTCAAATCGACCTGGCGAACCGTGCGGCGCATCCCTTGCGAGGGCGAAGGACCGCAATACAGGGTGTAAACAGGTCCCAGATAGGTGACTGCTTCTGCTCCCGAGAGCTCGGCAAAGATGCTGTGCGCCGCACGGTAGGACATACCGGTGTTGCTGTTGCTATGGTCTGCCCGACGGTAGCTGTAGCCGTAGGAAGAATAGACCATGCGGTCACGGTGCACCTCGGGAGCCAGATTGGCGGTCTGTATGTCATACACCATATAGACTACCATTACAAAAGCGATACTCACCGCCGTGCCGATGATGGAAACCGTACTGAAGAACGGATTCTGACGGATGAGGGATAAGATTTGTTTCATTTGTTTTTTTGTTTTAAGGAGTTATTCGGGGGAGTTACTCATCTCTCAACGCCTCAGCCGGAAGCGTACGTATCGCCCGATTCACCGGAATATAAGTTCCAACCAACGCCACCAACAACAGTAACACATAGCTAATCAGCAACACCATATAGAAATGGGGAGTAAACCGGTTCTGCCAATAAGCGGGATTGGGAACAAAATCGCGGAACATTTCCACCACATACATCCCATTTACATAAGCATGATGCAGCAAGAATGGCAACGTCACCAACACAGCCACCGTCACCAGCAACCATGTTTCCAGCAAGAACTGGCGACAAATATCATTCATGCTTGCTCCCATACTGCGCATCACTCCTATCTCTTGACGACGGGCGTTGCAGCGTATCCAAAATGTGCCCAACATCCCCAAGAAGATGCAAAGGAGGGCAAATCCGGCCAAAGCGTATTGCAACCGAAGTTTGTTGGTTATCCCACTATAGGTGGCGTAGTAATCGCTCAGCTCGTGGAACGACTGTAACTTCTTAAGATAGAAATTACCGATAGACAATTGAGGCGCCACCTCCTTCTGGAAGCGTTTTTCAAAAGCATCCGTATCCACCCCTGCCTTTAGCCGGATAATAAAAGCATACTGCCAAGTCATGTAGGAGCTTCCTACCATATCCTTGTCCATATAGATAATCAGCGGATAGGGTTGCTCATAATCACGGTGTTTATAGTCTCGGAACACGCCTGCCACCTTCTTAGTGAGGTTGCTTTGATAAACCATTTTCCCTACCGCATCGGCAGCACTGCCAAAAAGCAGACAAGCCGCACGCTCGGACATAAACAGGGAGTTTTCTACATCTTCGGGAATTTTCAGCACTTCACCGGTGCGCACGTCCCGCATATCGTAGGTTCTGAAAAGGTCACTGCCCTCCGATGCAACAAAACTATACCACTGGGTATGTACATAGTTATCTTTCCCGATAGATGCAGTGTCTGCATACACCTGTGTGCCGTTCCAAGAACTGCTATTGGGAAACGCCCATGTCCCCGAAATGGAATAAGACTCCACTTCGGGCTGGCTGCGCACGATACGTACCATGCGCCAATATGCCTCCTTACAGAGCGAATCGGATGCCATCGCTTTGTCATACACTGCTTTATTTTTTCCATAAATATCCATACGGATGGCATAGACCCTTTCAGAGTTATACCCTTTATCAATAAGCCGATTAGCCACCAACACATAGACCGGGTCTATCACCGTCCACAAAAAGAAGCTGACAACCAATAACTCCATGAATATCCAGCCATTCTGTCTGCGCTGGTTCCACAACTGATGAAATATCATTTTAATCATATCTTTCCTCTCCTTATCTTATTTTAGCGGTTGGTATTAAGAGAATGGATGATTGGGTGGCGCAGTGCCGATACCGCAGGCAGCAATGCCGACACGGTGTTAAGCACAATGCACAGTCCGAAAGCACAACTGAAAACAGCCGGATTGAAAAGCATTTCGAACGTCAATGTAATATGCTGTCCGGGGATATTAATCTTTGTGTCAAAGAGCGTCAGAATCCAGTCGCTTGCCGTCAACACTATCAGGTAGGAAAACAACAGTCCCACCAAGCCGCCTATCACGGTAAGCAGCAGATTCTCGCACAGCACCTGATGCAACAACCGTCTGTTGGTAGCGCCGTACGCCTTGCGTATGCCCAACTCACAGAGCCGCTTGTCCATACGCGAGGAAATCATTCCGCTCAGATTCAGTGCCGGGATAAAGAGCAGGGCAAGCAACATGTAAAGAAAGCCCTTGGCTATCTCTACGAAGTCGGGATTCTGCCCCGTTCTGAAAGTGCTCATCCAGTAGTCATCGGGCTGCCCTATCAAATTGTAATCGTACTCCGCATCTTGAAGGTTGAACTTATGGACAGCCTCCCGGACCTCCTCTTTTACAACCTCTTTATTGGCAACGTCATCCACCAACAAGTAAGCCCAGATATTACCTAAAAGCCCTCTGCCGATTCTGTCCGATTCAGTAAGCGGAATCCACAAATCACCCGATGTATCCGGTGTGGCGCTAGAGACATCGTCCACCACGCCACACACAAGGTAATCATCACCGCCAAAAAAAAGATGTTCGCCTACGACTTGTACCGTTGTAAACACCCTAATCGCCAACGATTTGGATATCACCGCTAGTCGTAAATCAGCATCCACCTCTTCCTGCGTAAACGGCCGTCCGTTCAAGAAGCGAAAATTGAATACCTTCCAAAATCCACCGTCCACAGAACGGTGCGATGCGGGTAACGACTCTCCGTTAGGAAGCAGTATTTTGCTCTCGTTCCAAAAACCGAGCATTCCACCACCCACCGCCTCTACGTGCGGAAGTCCGGTGACCAACTCCTGAATGAAACGGTAGGAAACCCCGCTATTGAGGTTGTAATTCTCCGGCTTTCCCTTAGGATGACGTTCCATAGGTTTTATCACCAAAGTACGGTTACGATTGTATTCAGGATAAATAGGAGCGAACTTCACATAAAAGATAATGAACAAAGTCATTATCAAAGCGATGGAAAGCCCCGTCCCCACTACATAGATACTTGTGAAAAGCTTGTTCTGCCTCATCAGCGTCCATGCTTGTTTCAAATATATTTTCAGCATACTTTCAAATGTTTTTTATAGTTCAACTTCTTTGTCAACAAGAATTTGCCTTGTTATTAATCAAATTATCGGCTTTCAATTACCAACGAAATGAAGCGGAGTATAACTCTCCTTCTCCCTCACAAATCATTCGTCATGCAACGCCTCTGCCGGCTGTACCTGCATAGCCTTGCGTGCCGGAATGGCGATGCCGATGGCAATCATCAAGGTCATCAGGACGAAGCTGATAACGGCACAGGCCAAGAGTCTCCCCCACTCCAGCGTAGTGCCGTTGCGCCACGAATTCAACTCCAGGTGTGCCAAATTGTAATCGACAAGGAGCGCTATGGGAGTGACAAGTAGTAACAACAGCACCCCTTCGCAGAGCAGACGGCTGAAGACAGCTTGTCCGGTGGCACCATGTACTTTGTGCAGAGCCATTTCGGAACGACGCTGCTGCGTGCGGAACCAGAAGGTGCCGAACAGGCCGAGGAAGATGTTCAGCAACAAGAATCCCATGCCTACCAAATAGTTACGAAGTCCGGTGTCCCAGCTACGCTGGTAGTTGTTGCGGATATCGGCAAACGAACGCACTTCGGCAATGAAGATGTTGCCCACACGGTAGAGTTTCTCACTGTCCGCTTTCAGGCGCTCAATGAAGCCGTGGTCCTGGTCGGGACGCACGCGTACACACCACTCCACTGCTGTAGCATTAGTCATCCACCCAAGCGGCATCTTATAGACCATGCGATAGGAATCGCGAGCCTGTGCATAATCGCAGTAACGCACGTTCTGTAGAGCGGCTCCCAAGGTTATCGTACTGGTGGTATCGCCGAAGAGGTAAAACGGTTTTCCCACCAACGAGGTCAAGGAGACATCGTACTCTCTATAGAGATTGTCCGAAGCCAGAAAGTGGCGGTCGTCCTCCAGCATGGCGGCGAGTTGCTCGGGCGTCTCGCCACGTGTACCCCGATAGCGGAATACGCGTACAAAGTCCGGTGTGACGAAACTGCGTATCGTCCAACCGGGTGCCCTCAAGGTATCATACTGCACCATTGCCGTGCTGTTACTGCCGTTGTAGGGATAAGAGTTCTGCGAAAGGCTCGCTGCCTCCACGTCCGGACGATGCTTCAGCCGGTCCAGCATCTCCTGCACGTCCTTCAACTGTTCTTCTTTCGACTGATTAGGGATGTAGCCAGGACTCTTATCGGTCAGAATCCCCATCTCAATGAGGTAGCAGTGCTCTATGTCGAAACCTTTCGGTTCGAGGGCGGTGGCGGTCTGCGTATAGATGTAGTCCACAACGTACCACATCACCACGCTCACCACCAGTAGTTCCAAAGCCAACCAGGTATTGCTTTGCCATTCGTTCTTTATCTGTGTAAAAAGTTTCTTTGTCATTTCGTTGTTGTTATTTAATAAGGATAAAGTTAAGAAGTTATCACTCCCCTAATACCTTTTAACTCCTTTAAAAAAACTACTTCCTCAATCTTCCCCCAATCGCGTCCACAATTCCCACTCTCGACGCTCGCCATGCCGGAATGCCGCTACTCAGCAAGTTCAGGATGAAGCAGAAGAGCACTGCCCAGCCGAAGGTGGAGGCGTGCAGCAGGATAGAAGCGTTGATGAGCGGCGCATTCACTGTCTTGCTGAAACCTTCGGCAAACAGCATGGATTCGCCCAAATAGGCAAACGCCACACTCAGCAGCAGCCCCAACACACCGGCCAATAAGGTCACCACCATGTTCTCTGCCAGAATCTGTCCCATGACCTCCATGCGCGTGCTGCCGAAAGCCCTTCGCACACCTACCTCGCTGACACGCTGCCGCAGGCGGCTTTGCGTCATGCTGCTCAAGTTTATGGCAGGGACGATGAGCAGGATGATGAACAAGATGAGGCGCTGGCGGCGTGTTGCCGTCACATCCGGTTCTGTATTGGCACCGGTGTTCAGTACATACTTTTCCTGGTCATAGGGGCGGTTGCGGTAAATCAACTCGTATCCCTGCTCGCCTATCACCTTATTGTACTCTTGGTGACGGCGTTCTACCTCCTCACGGATAGTGGGGAAGTCGCTGCGGTCGTGTGCCAGGATGATGCAACTTGCCATACCCATGATGTTGTCGTTCCAAGTATCATTTTTAAAATCGGTGGAAGTAAATGGAATCCATACTTGCGCGTAGGCAGTAGCGGCAAGCGTAGAGACATCTTTCACCACTCCACACACCTTATAGGGGGCATGGCTCAGCAGAAATTCACGTCCCACTGCCTCTACAGTACCAAACAGGTAGCGCGACACGCTCTCCGTAATAACAGCCACCGGTAGTCCGGCATCGAATGTTGCCTTGTCGTAAGGCTTGCCTGCTGTAAAAGAGAAGTCGAACACACGCCAGAACACATCGTCCGTCTGTAGCATATCCACTCCCGTAGAGGGTTGTCCGGGCAGACAGACCGGCGTGGAGGTAATCCAAGTAGAATAGATGGAAACCGCTTCGGGAGTCTTCAGGGACTGAAAACAGGCTTGGGCAGTACGGACACTCATCGGCCCATTACTCGTGCCGTCTCCCCAGCTCTTGTTGCCTACGCTCATGTAGCGTACATGCAGGAAGCGGTCGCGATTGCTCTCCGGAGCAAACGGAGCCACCTGTACCTGCTGTATCATCACCACCAGCATGATGAGGAAAATGGCGAGTGCCGTACCGGCTATGCCCACGGCACTAATCAACGGTTGTTGCCGCAATTGCACCCATGCTTGGATAAAATATTGTCGAATCATTTCTTAAATTGAGAATTAGAAATTGAAAATAGGAACCAATCATCTCTTATAACCTTATATCATCTTCCTACTTTCAGTTGCTTCGTATTCACACTGCCGATACCTCCTTTAGAGATATTCGCCTCTCCGGCACTACCGCTCAGGATGACTTTGCCCACACCGTCCAGACTGGCAGAGAGGTAGTCGCAGGTCACATGGATGTCGGCACTGCCCACGCCCTGCAACGCCACTCTCAGCTTGCGGCACGTGAGGTCGGAGATGTTTACCTTTCCCACGCCTTCCACATCGAACTTCACCTCATCCACCTTCAGGGGAGTGTCGCAATGGAAGGAACCTACGCCGGCAAATTCCACCTTTTTCAGGTCGGGGGCGGAGAGATGGATGGTGACACCGTTCTTCTGGTTACGCATGCCCTTGTTCTCCCGATCCTTGAAACCGATAACCAGGCAGCCGTTTTTTACTGTGGTTTCGGTATTCTTCACGTATTTCTCCTGTCCCTCTATCTTCAAGGAGTAGGTATCGCTCTGTGTAAAATAAATCGTTCCCACAGAGGTTATGTCAATGGAGGAAAAGGCCTCTACCTTGCGCACTTCGCTCACTTTGGTGTCGCCATCGGCGGCGTATGCCACGCCTGACATCAGTGCGAACATCAGGCTAAGAAAGAAAATGTAATTCTTCATGTTATAAATACTCATGGCTATTAACAGTTTGGCAATATTTTGCATTATCGTAATTATTCAGTTGTTTTTCCTGATTGAAATTTAATAGTTTGTAAGGCTGCACCAAGGTACAGCCCTACATTGATTGTGAGACAGCTTCCCCTTGCCTACAATACCCTTTATTCCTCGTGCAACGCCTCGGCTGGTTCTATCTTCATCGCCTGGCGTGCCGGGAACCAGATGCCCGTCAACACCATCCATGCAATCATCAGCCAGGCACCCAGAGAGCCGAGCAAGAAGCGTGGAATGCTCCACTTCACGGGCCAGGTGGCAATCAGCTCCGTACGCCCGATAGTGAACTCGGCAATGCCGATGTTGTAGCAGACCAGCATGGCAGGCAATGCCACCAGCGTCAGCAACAGCAAGCCTTCGCCTGCCAGCAAACCGAACACCTGACGGCGCGTGCTGCCCATCGCCATCCGCAAGGCTATCTCGCTGCGACGGCGGCGTGTGCGGAACCAGAAGGTGCCTATCAACCCCAGGAAGACGTTCACCAAGAGGAAGAGCACAACCACCGATTGGCTGTTCACCTTGTCTATGTCACCGTTCATCACTTCGAACTGATATTGCTGCTGGGTGTAGGGCGTGGCATCGGCAATGAAGAGATTATCCGTATCTAAGCGTGCCGCTATCTCGCGAACGAACTTTGCGCGGTAGTCGGCACCGTCTGCGGCCGCTTTCACACGAAAGACGATACTGCCCCACTCCCCAGAGTATTCGGTCTTCACCATGTGCTCATCCAAGCGATAGAAGAAGCACGCCGCGTCGTTGCCGTAGCGGTAGGTGCGGAAGTTCTCAATCATGCCCTCATGGCTGATGACTGTCAGCGAATCGCCGTTTCCCAAAGGCATGTCTGAAGAGAACGAAGGTATTTTCCGCCTGAACCGCTCCACGGTGGCTTCACTCAGCATCACGTGTTTTTCGCCCGAAGCCATCTCCCTGAACGGATGCCGTGGGTCATCTTTCATACGGAAGACATCGACATAGCCGCCGGTAGTCATAATCAAACGCGCATTCACCCAGCAAGAGTCCTGCGCCACCAGTGAATTAAAGCTGTTGTTACCACTCATCGGCAAGCTCCAATAACAGAGTGCCACCGCTTCCACCGTAGGCTCCTGTTGCAGTTTCTTCAAGACACCCAAGAATTTGTCGGCATTCGTCAGCGAAGTGTCTCGGCTCTCGCCTCCCATCACCAGCTCCAACTGATAAACGTGCTCGATGTCGAAACCCAACGGACGGTAATAAGTGTATTTCAAGCAGCCTAATGAATCGCACAGGAACCACATTACGATGAACACCAGGAAGAGTTCGGCAAGCACCCACCCGTTCTGGCGAAGGCGTGCGCGAATCATGCGTAAGTTGTGTAAGGTAAATTTCATAAGATTCCTCCTTTCCTTATTTATCGTTCAAAGACTCTACGATGGGCCGTCTGGCCGCCAGCCATGCCGGAAGCGCCGCACTCATCAGATTGATAACCACACAGAAAGCGAAAGCCAGCAAGAACACCCACGGGCTGAACAGCACGCTCATGCTAAGACTGAACTCGCCGGATGTACCCACGTTGCCGCTGTTGGTGAACAGCCACTCCCGCATCAGATAGACGGACAGGTAGCTGAGCAAGAGGCCCGCCACACCGCCTAATAGGGTGAGGAACAGGTTCTCGTTCAGTATCTGCCGCACCAGCACCCATTTGGTGCCTCCGAATGCCTTGCGCACACCCAACTCCGCCATGCGTTGCTGCATGCGGCTGCTGCTGAGTCCGCACAGATTGAGCGAGGGCACTAGCAGAATGATGAACAGGGCGAGGATGTATTGCAGATAGAGCATTGTCAGGTCGGGTCCCACATTGCACCACACGTGGTTGACGTGCGTCACGATGTTGTCCGGCTGCTCCATGATGTCTATCTTGAGGTCTCCCAATCCGGCGTTGACCGCCTCCACCCGCTTGGAAAGCTCCTCACGGATGGCGGGGAAGTCGGCGGCGCTCTTTGCCACCATTGCGATGTTCATATCGCTCATGTAGCTCCATACGTTAGTAGCCTGCCGCATATCGGGGTGGTAGGGTGCCCACACTTGCGCATACGCATCCTTGGCGGCAACGGAAACATCCTCCACCACACCCACGATGCGCACACTCTCGCGGTTCAGCAGCATCTGCTGCCCGATTACTTCGGTCTTTCCGAACAGCTTCCGTGCCACGGAGGCGGCGACCACCACTCCCTTGGCAGAGCCTACGCACTCTTCTTCACCAAAGCCGCGCCCTTCGAGGAAACGCGGCTCAAACACTTTCCAGAAGCCCGCATCCGTAAGTTTCCGGTCCACTTTCAGACGATTGCCGCCATCAGTCAACGACACCAATGCTCCCGAAGTACCGGAGAAGGCCGTAGCCGCCTCTATTCCCTTCAACGGAAGGACACACTCCTTCAGGAATGCCGGCGAGGCGAGACTGTATGACTGCTGATTGTGATTTTTCTCATTGTAGATGTGCATAGCCATTACATAGAGACTGCGGCTGCGGTTCACCTCCGGAGCAAAGTCCGCATACTTCGTCTGCCAGGTAATGACAATGCTCATTATCATCGTAATGGCGAACGCCGTACCTGCAATGGATATGATGCTCAGCAACGGGTTTTGCCGCAGATTTGTAAAAGATTGACGAATCATAATCAATTGATAATTGATAATTGCTCTTATCCCACCTGACGTCCGTCGAAGAAGTGAGCGGTTCTTGAAGTCTGTTTGGCTTGCGCCTCGTTGTGGGTCACCATCACGATGGTTCGTCCGTCTTCCTTGTTCAGCTGATGCAGCAGTTCCATGACTTCGGCACCCATCTTGGAGTCCAGGTTACCGGTAGGCTCATCGGCGAGGATTATCTCCGGATTGCCGATGATGGCACGGGCGATGGCCACACGCTGGCACTGACCGCCGGAAAGCTGCGTGGGCATGTGGCGCATACGGTGGCTCAACCCTACCTTCTGCAACACCTCTTCGGCAAGACGACGGCGCTCCTTGGCAGACACCTTCCGATAGAGCAAAGGCAGTTCTACGTTGTCTATCACGTTCAGCGAATTAATCAGGTGGAAAGACTGGAACACGAAGCCCAGCTTCTGGTTGCGGAAGGCAGCCAGTTCCTTGTCCTTCATGCCGTCCACCTTCGTACCGGCTATCTCGATAGTGCCGCTGGTGGGCGCATCAAGCAGCCCCATGATGTTCAGCAACGTGGACTTTCCACAACCGGAAGGTCCCATGATGCTGAGGAATTCACCCTTGTTCACTTCGAGGTTCACATTTTCCAATGCTACGGTTTCAATCTCGTCTGTACGATAAATCTTGTTGATGCCTGTTAACTTAATCATAATGTTTCGTTTTTAAAGTTGTTATTATTTGGTTCTCTTTATTTCTATTTATTTTTAAGACGCGGATTGAGCGGATTCTTTATTTTTCAGCTGCAGATGACGCAGATTTTTCTTAATCAATAATCCGCCAAATCGCGTCTTAAAATTATTCATCCCGTAAAGCCTCCGTCGGCGAAATGCGACTGATGTTGCGGGCCGGAAGATAGATGCCTGCCCATACCACTGCCAGCAATATCAGGAAGATGATGCCGGAAACTATCAGGAAATGCTGCGTAAAGTCCGACACCCAGTAAGCATCGCCCGCGCCCTGCATCCAGCACAAGCCTTTGTGCAACCCTTCCTTGATGGCGTATTGCAGGTAGATGAAGAAACCTATCGCCGAAGCGACGAACGTCAGCACCGCCCCTTCGCCCATCAGCAGGCGGACGATGCGACGGGGGGTAGCCCCGAAAGAGAGCATCACTCCCACCTCCTCACGACGGATGCGTGTCTGCAACCAGAAGGTGCCTGCCACACCCAAGCAGAGGTTAATCAGGAAGAAGAGCGCCATGGCAAGGTTGCGGCGGTAGATGGGGGTGGCACTGTAGTTCTCCCGCTCATCTATCATTGCCTGATACGAGGTGACCGTGCGAGCAAACAGGTTTCCCTGCTTCAGTTCCTTCGTCATCCAAGGACGGAATTCGTGCAGGAAACGTTGCATGCTGACTCCCTCTTTCAGGCGTATCAGAATGTTGGCATAGTCGGGCATGTACTCCATAATCGAAGGCAGCGGACGAAATGCCACGGGAACCGGTCTCCATTCATTATATGCCTTGATGGTGCCGATAGTGCCCCTTACCGGATAGAAGGTACTGTCGTTGCGACCGAATGAATAGCAACGTTTCCCACGGGCATCTTTAGTGTGAAGCAGCTTTTCGGCGGCGTTCTCTGTCAGCACGATGTCTTTGGGACCATAATCGGCATCAGAAAGTTCCGCAGGAGTCATACCCTTGCCGGGGTTGAAGCCGTAAGTCTCGAAAAAGTGTGTGTGAGGCATGAAATACATCTGCAAAACCGGCACCCGGATGGAATCGCCTTCGCCTATAAGCTGGCTGTTGCTGTTTCCCTGCGAATTGGGATAGCAGAAGCCTAAGATAGGAGTGGTCGTCTCCACACCCTCGAAATCGGCGGCACGACGTATGAGGTGGTAATAACTATCGACCAAGGTTGCCGAGTCTTGCGCTGCCGGGTCATAACCCGTTGCCGAAGGCTGTAGTGTGGCCAAGGATACCAGACAAAGACGGTCGGCATCGTATCCCAACGGAATGTTGCGGTCGTGGGTCACCACAATCACGGGGTCCAGTACCACCCAGCTGATGATGCTCACCAGTACCAATTCGGCCAGCAGCCATCCGTTGCGGCGACGACGAGCCCATAGATTCTTTATAATCAGTTTCAACATGTCTTTTCGTTTTTTAGTTTGTTATTTTGTTTCGTTGACAAGGGACGAGGAAACGGAGCTACAAGGCTGTTTCTTGTCAACTTACCCCCTTCTCCCTTATCATCGTTTCTCGTTCAGTGAACTCACAATGGGTTTGCGAAGCGAATGCCAAGCCGGAAGCAGGGCCGAAAGCAGATTCAACAATACGCAAAGCAGCAGGGCCGCCACGAAAACCAGCGGTGCGAAAAGCATCTCGCCTGCCACACGTACTTCCACGCCTTCGGGCACGGCATCCGCCCAGCGGTCCAGCAACGTAAATACCCATTCGCGCCCCACGTAGAGTACTAACCAGGCTATAATCAAGCCCAGTACACCTCCCATCAGCGTGAGCAGCAGGTTTTCCCACATCACCTGCGAGAGCAATATCCTGCGCCCTGCCCCGAAAGACTTGCGTACACCCATCTCAGGCAGGCGCCCCTCCATGCGGCTGGCTATCATGCCGCTCAGGTTCAATGCAGGAACCAGCAACAGCACCAGGAAGACCAGCAGGAACTGGCGTACCGTTGCCCAGACATCCACCTCTTCGCTGACAAAGTCTTGGAAGACACTTGTCAGGTGAGTAGTAGGCTGTTCCCAGAAGTCGGCTTGCCAGTCGTCGGGATGCGCTAAGTTCTCCTTGCGCACAATCTCCTTCAGTTCGTTCCGCAAGGCTACTCCCTTCCCACTGTTTTCCACCAAGAAGGTCACTGAGAAAGCTCCCAAGTAAGGGGCACCGTACTTAGGTTCACGGTAGTCGGCAGCAATGCTGTAGGGCATATAGACATCGGCATAGGATTGGTCGGTAAGGTAGCTGGCAGGACGCACCACACCACACACCTTGAAGTCGGCATAGTTCAGGCTGAATGTCTGCCCCAATACGCCTTCAGCAGTACCGAACAGGCGACGGGCCAGGGCATCGGTGATAACTGCCGCATGTATGCCGCTAGACAGGTCGGCATCGGTAAAAGGCTTTCCTTCCCGAAAATGGAAGGCATAGATGTGAAAGAAAGCCGGGTCGGTCAGTTTCAGTTTGACTTTGAAGTCGCCACTCCGGTCGGCAGGCTGTATATAAGCATTCTCAACCCAGTTTTCATCGTTGAGGTGCGCGGATACGACAAGGGCGTTCTTCATCGGATAGAACCATTCTTGCAACGCCTTGTAGGAAACACCCCACTGGACGGTCTGCTGATTACCCTTAGCTCCTTTTACAAATCTGGAACCGGTCAAGTAGAGCGTATTCTGCCGGTTCACCTCCGGATAGACAGGCGCAATCTTCACATAGTAGATGATGGCCATTATCATGGTCATGGCAATAGCCAACCCGGTGCCCACCACATAGAGCGTACTGAAAAGCTTGTTCTGCTTCATCAGTTCCCAGGCTTGTTTGAGGTAGATTCTAATCATTGCATGTATTTTTTAAGGAAGTTAACTCCCGATGCTCCTATCAATTCACTTTCAGCTTATTCTTGTTCTTATACTGGCTCATGTCGCTCACGACCACCTCATCACCCGGCTGCAAGCCGCTGATGACCTCCACGAACTCGAAGTTCGAGTCGCCTAACTGCACCTTGCGCTTCACGATTTCCTTGTCCGAGGTGCGCACGAAGAGCTCGTATTCGCCACGGCCCACGTAGTAGGAGGCGTTGGCGATGCGCATCACGTCTTCCTTCACGGCATTCATCACATAAACGTCCGTCTTCAAGCCCGAACGCAGACGGCGGTTGTTGTCCTCGTTCAGCTGCACGGTGAAGGAAATCACGCCGTTCTTCGAGAGCGGTGTCACGCTGCTGACCGCGCCCTCCAGCTTCTCGCTGCCTATCTTCACGATGGCCTTGCCGCCGGCTGCCACACGGTCGCCGTAGGTGTCGGCAATCTCGCCCTCCACTTTAAAGTGGCTCAGGTCGGAGATGACGGCTATCTGGCTGCCTTCGGGCACCTGTGCGCCAATCTGGTTATTGATATAGGTAAGGATGGCCTTTCGCGGCGAGCGCACCTGCGCGTCGTCCAGGGTGCGTTTGGTCTCGGCCAGGCTCTTCTTGAAGATGCTGAACTCCAGTTCACGCACCTGATATTCCGATGCCAGCACCTCCTTCTCGTTGGCATACTGCTGGCGCAGCTGCTCGTACTCCAATTGTGCCACGTTGTAGCTGAGTTCCGCCTGGCGCACCTTGTCGGTGGTGCCCGAACCGAGGCTGTCCAGATAGCGTTCGTTGCGCAGCTCCACCTTCATGCGGTCCAGCTTCATGGCGGAGACCTTGATTTTCATCTGAAGGTCGGTCAGCTTGGTCTGGTTGTCCAGTTTCAGCTGTTTCAGCTTGTAGCTGCGCATCTGCTCCTCGTCGAGCATTTTCTTATAGTCGGTCTCGGCGCTCTGCAAGTCCAGTTTCAGGATGGGCGTGCCTACGTCCACGCTGTCGCCCCCTTTCTTATACACTTCGAGGATGCGGGTGCTGATGGGCGAGTTGATGATTTCCTCGAATGCCGGTACCACCTTGCCAGACGCGCTTACACTCACCTCAATCGTTCCCTTACCCACCTTCGAGAAGACAAGGTCTTTCTCTTTCACGCCTGTACGCATCAGGGAGATGAGCAAACTGATTGCCACAACACCTACCACGCCGATCGTGCCGTAGCGGATGATTTTCTTGTTACGTTCTTTGTCACGCACTTCTTTCGGAATTTCTCTATCCATATCTTCAAATTTATTGTTTACGAATGTATCGGTTCATTTGCGGACACATTTACGGGCATCCGCTTTACTACCTACCAATTCCGTGCCAAAAATATAAATTATTGATAATAAGGAAAAAGAGAAAAACAGGGGTGTTCGTTTTCGGACACCCCTGTACGTTTTCGGACAAACCAGCCAACAAAATCGCGCACTAACAGACAAAACTCGCGAATGGAGGCGTACCCATCTGCCTATCGTGACAGGTATATGTTTTCAGTAAATCAGTAAACAAGTCAACAAGGCTACAAGACTACAAGACAAAGTTATGGCTCATCCGGAATTTAGAGTGATAATCGGACTGAAAGCAAGTTCAAGGACTTACGAAACTTGAGTGATGTATTTTGGATATAATTTATAAGCTTTGAAATCTACCTGCCGGCAGAATTAAATCAGCAAGGAAATAACCGCTGCAATTTCTCCCTATATTCCCCGGCTTGACAGACACTTGCCTCTGTCGTCTCAAACACTTGTGTCTGTCAGCTTGAACACAAGTGTCTGTCACGCTGAACACAAGTGTCTGTCAACGCACTTTTCAGCACCTGATAATCAGCATATTAAAAAACCACAGAAAGCTAGTCTGCGAACTAAGCCCCCTTATCTCAGCCGCAGCCTGTCTCCCACTTCCGGCACATATTCCGCATCCTTGCGGTTCATCTTATAGAGATTCTTCAGACGGATGCCATACTTCTGAGAGATGCCGTGCATGGAGTCGCCGTCTTTCACAATATAGACGGTATATTTCCCGGAAGCCTTTTTCTTCTTCTCTTTCAGATAGATGATATCGCCCGCTTCCAACGTATAATCTTTTTGGAGGTCGTTGTAGCTTACCAATTTCTTCCAACTGATGCCGAACTCCTTGCCCAGCAACTGGAAGCTGTCGCCGCTACGGGCCACTACGTAAGCGATGTCATTCGCTATATATACCCGATGCGGATGGGCAAGCCAGGGCTTTTTCTTCAGCTCCTTCTCCCAACGGCGTGCCTCGCGTTTGCCCATTCCCCGGCTGTCGTACTTATACAACTCATAATCTTCGATAATCGTAATCAAGCGGTTGGCATACGAAGGGTCTGTGGCATATCCGGCCTTCTTCAGACCGCGTGCCCACCCCTTATAGTCCGTAATCTCCAATTTGAAAAGAAAGGCGTAACGGGCGCTCCGCTTCAGAAAAAGGGAATGGTCATCGTAAGACTCCTTCGGAGTGCGATAGGCACGGAAGCACTCGTTGCGGGCATCGTCATCGTGGCGCACCGTCCGTCCCCGCCAACCGCTTCCACACTTGATGCCGAAGTGGTTGTTGCTCTTGCACGCCAGCCTGCTACGTCCGGCACCGCTCTCCAACAATCCTTGCGCCAAGGTGATGCTGGCAGGAATTTTATGCAGCTGCATCTGCTCCACCGCAAGCGGAGCATATTGCTTGATATATTCGTTATAGTAAACATTCCGGCGTTGCGCCTGCGCCACAAACACAACGGCAAACAAAAATGCCAAGACAGCAGTCAGTCTGAAAATAGGTTTCATGGGGTTGAATCTTGAATTTGGCACAAAAGTCCACAAAAGAATTGAAAAAAGCAATCTCTTTTCTATCTTTGTAACATTAATTACAATATAATCTTCCGTCTTATGAAAAACCTGCATATCCAAATCGACCTGCGCATCTATGCGTACGAAGAGCTGAATGCCGCCGACCGCGAACTGATAGACAACGCCCGTGAAGCCACCCGACGCAGCTATGCCCCCTATTCGCATTTCGCGGTAGGTGCCGCCGCACGACTGGCAAACGGCCTCATCGTGACCGGCACCAATCAGGAGAACGCCGCCTACCCTTCCGGTCTGTGCGCCGAACGCACCACCTTGTTCTACGCCAACTCCCAATATCCCGACGAGCCGGTAGAGACACTCGCCATCGCCGCCCGCAACGAACGGGGCGACTTTCTGGACAATCCCATTCCGCCCTGCGGTGCCTGCCGCCAGGTGATGCTTGAAACGGAAAAACGTTTCGACCAAGCGATGCGGGTGCTGCTCTACGGCAAGCAGGGCATCTATGAGGTGAAGAGCGTAGGCGACCTGCTGCCGCTCTCGTTCGACGCTTCGGCGATGGAGTGATTCCGATGCTGAACACAAGTACATTTAAGGGATTAAATTCCTTTTTTTTCATAACTTTGCGTCCTCAACTAAAAACATAAAATTCATGGAGACAAAAAACGTAAAACTCTACGCATTGGACTATAGCGATGCAAAAACCTATCTGGCAGCCTCGCTATTCGTTCTTGGAAACATTGCGCTGCCTCAACTTTTTCATCTCGTCCCCCAGGGAGGGGTGACTTGGCTGCCTATCTACTTCTTTACGCTGATTGGCGCCTATAAGTTCGGTTGGAAAGTGGGATTGCTGACCGCCGTCCTCTCTCCCGTCCTCAACTCCTGGCTGTTCGGGATGCCGCTGCCTGCCGTACTGCCCGCCATCCTGCTGAAATCGGTATTGCTGGCCATCGCCGCCGGCTGGACCGCCCATCGTTATCAGCGTGTCTCGCTGCCCATCCTGCTGGCTGTCGTTCTCTTCTATCAAATCGCCGGAACACTGGGCGAATGGACAATGGTCGGCAACTTCTTCAGCGCCGCACAAGATTTCCGTATCGGAGTGCCGGGCATGCTGTTGCAAGTCATCGGAGGCTATTTGCTGCTGAAGCACAGCAAATAAAACATTGCTGTAAGATTTCGTAAGGTATGTTATAGTAGTAAATAATTGCTGTATTTGTAAGGTCTGTATAGTAGGTGTGAAAACAAGAAAAGGATAAGATATTAGACACGGAATACACGGATTTCACGGATTCATTAAGAAGAAAACCGTGTAAATCCGTGTAATCCGTGCCTAAAAGGAAGTGAAGGTAGATAGGAAGCTTTTATCACTCTACCACCTACCGCTCTAAAATTCGCTCGTGAAGTGGAAGCGGATATGCTTGAAGTCCATCTGCGCCATCTGAAGCACATAGCCACTGTCGGCAAGGAAGACATCCCTGCCCTCACGGTCTTTGGCCATATACTGATACTTACGCTTCTTGAACGCTTCCAGTTCCGCGGCATCATCGCTCTCAATCCAACAAGCCTTGTAGAGGCTGAGAGGCTCCCAACGGCATTTGGCGCTATACTCATTCTCCAGACGATACTGGATGACCTCAAACTGCAACTGGCCCACCGTACCGATAATCTTGCGTCCGTTGAACTGGTTGACGAACAGCTGCGCCACACCCTCGTCCATCAGCTGGTCGATGCCTTTGGCAAGCTGTTTCTGCTTCATCGGGTCGGCGTTCTCTATATACTTGAACATCTCCGGCGAGAAGCTGGGCAATCCGCGGAAATGCAGCATCTCGCCCTCCGTCAGCGTGTCGCCAATCTTGAAGGTGCCATTGTCCGGCAAACCGATAATATCGCCTGCCCACGCCTCATCCACGGTTGTCTTACGCTGTGCCATGAACTGCGTAGGCGATGAGAAACGCATCGTCTTGCCGTGGCGCACATGCAGGTAAGGAGTGTTCCGGGTGAACTTGCCCGAGCAAATCTTGCAGAAAGCGATGCAAGAGCGGTGGTTCGGGTCGATATTGGCGGTAATCTTGAAGATGAAGCCGGTAAACTTAGGCTCTTCCGGATTCACCTCGCGCTCTTCCGCCTTCACGGGACGCGGGCTGGGGGCTATCTCCACAAAGCAATTCAACAGCTCCTCCACTCCGAAGTTGTTCAATGCCGATCCGAAGAATACCGGCGCCAGTTCTCCCTTCAGATACTCTTCCTTCTCAAACTCAGGATAAACGCCGTCGATAAGCTCCAGCTCGCCGCGCAACTTGTCCGCCAACGGCGAACCTATCTGTTTGTCCAGCTCCTCCGTATGGATGTCCACCTCCACCTTCTCGGTCACTACCTGCTTGGAAGGCTGAAAGAGATTCAGGTTATGCTCATAGATGTTATATACACCCTTGAAGCGAATGCCGCTCTCGATAGGCCAGGTCAGCGGGCGCACGTGTATGGCAAGTTCCTCTTCCAGTTCGTCCAACAGGTCGAACGGGTCTTTCGCCTCCCGGTCCATCTTGTTGACGAAGATGATGACCGGCGTGTTGCGCATGCGGCATACCTCCATCAGCTTGCGGGTCTGTGTTTCCACACCCTTCGCACCGTCCACCACGATGATGACACTGTCCACGGCGGTCAGTGTGCGGTAGGTGTCTTCGGCAAAGTCCTGGTGACCGGGAGTATCCAGGATATTAATTTTATAGTCGTGGTAGTCGAACTCCATCACAGAAGTGGTGACAGAGATACCACGCTGTTTCTCGATATCCATCCAGTCGGATGTTGCCGTTTTCTTTATCTTATTGCTCTTTACGGCTCCCGCCACTTGAATCTGCCCTCCGAACAACAGCAGTTTTTCAGTCAACGATGTTTTACCGGCATCCGGATGCGCGATAATCGCAAAAGTCCTTCTTCTTTCAATCTCATTCATCATAGTTGATAGTTGATAGTTGATAATTGATAGTTGAATACTATCGCCTACCAAGACTATCTTTTAAAGTTCTTACTGTACTCGTTAATAATCTCACTAATTCCACGCTATCAGCATGAAAAGAGGTATAAATGTCATCAGACAGATAACCCGTATCATGCAACAGCGAAATCCAATATTCTGTTTCGTAAGCTTCTTTCAAAGCTATATTCATCTTATTAAGAAAATCCGCTCGACTTTGGGCATGAATGCCTTCACATATCAAAGCACAAATAGCCGTACCACTCGCAATAGTTGTTTTGACATGACAAATTCCCCATGTTTCACCAAATACTTATAAGCATTCACAATACGAATGGCAAAAGCATAAGATTTTCGCTGAGTCACATTGTCTTCATACATAGTCAAAAGTATCTTTATCTATCAACTATTATCTATCAACTATCAACTTGGAAAGACACTCTTCAAGCGAACTTTCCCAATGCGGAATCTCTATGCCGAATGTCTTTTTAATCTTCGTCTTATCCAGCACCGAATAGTGCGGGCGCGGCGCTTTAGCCGGGAACTCATCGGTGTGCAACGGACTGACCTTGCAGGTCGTGATGCCCGCCAGCCGGTGGATGGCGAGCGTGAAGTCATACCACGAACAGACCCCTTCGTTGCTGAAATGATAGATGCCGGGGATAATGCCCCGGTTGATGGCCGCAAAGATAGCACATGCCAGATCGTGGGCGTATGTGGGCGTACCTATCTGATCGAACACCACCCCTAACGTCTCACGCTCACGTCCCAGACGCAGCATCGTCTTCACAAAGTTGTTTCCATAGATGGAATAGAGCCACGCCGTGCGGATAATCATCGCACGGCTGCACTTCTCCATCACCGCCCGCTCGCCCGCCAGCTTCGTAGAGCCATAAACGGAGTTGGGGCAAGGAAGCATGTCCTCCGTATAAGGGAGATGTCCGGTCCCATCGAACACGTAATCGGTAGAGACCTGTATCAATGCGGCACCGCAAGCCTCGGCCGCAGCAGCCAGATAGCCCGGCGCAAGATGATTCAGTTTGTCACAGAGCTCCGCATTGTCTTCCGCCTTATCGACGGCCGTGTAGGCAGCGCAGTTGACGATGACATCCACCCGATTGCCTGCCACGAAAGCACGGACCGCCTGCTCATCGCAGATGTCCAGTTCCTGCACATCGGTGAAAAAATAGGTGTGCTGTGTATTCTCCTGCGACAACACCCGCATCTCATTGCCAAGTTGACCGTTGGCACCGGTTACTAAAATATTCATTTAAAAAGTTATACTTAAATATTTAAGTCTCGCATATCTCCGATATGCTGTCAGTAAACAAGTTAACAAGGCTACGAGGAGAAGCGACCGGGCTTTCCGCCTGCGTCTTGTTCATAAAACAGAAAAACGGGAAGGCGTCATCCCCCTATTCACTGAATCCTTGTCAACTCGTCCACAGAAAGCAAGTTCTTGAACTTGCGAAACTTGATATTATATATGTTACGATGAACAATATTCCTTTTGAAGTGGAAAATGAAGAGAACGACAAAACGACAAAACGACACAGCGACAGCTGCCTTATTTTTGTCAACGCTTCATTTTTCAACTTTCCATTTCCAACTCTCCTTTCCTCTCCTTGTCGTAATAATTGGCAAGCAGCGAAATGAAGCCGCTGACAGCCTCCATCGCCTTGGCTGTCTCCCGGCTGATTTCCTTTTTCTGCAGCCGCAACAGCAAGATGCCGTAGAGGGCTTCAAAGCAAGTCTCCAATTCGGATTCCTCCTGTTTGTCTCCCTTCCGGCGCAGCTCCACGATGAAGGGCAGCGCCTTGAAATAGGCGGCGTTATAGAACGGATACTTGGTGGAGGCGAGCAACATGCCGTGCAGCTCCGTCAGGTTCCGGATAACGTTCCGGTTGATTTGCAGATGCCCCCTCTCCTTGACCCCTTCGGCACACATCATGCCAACCAGGTTGCCATACCACTCTTCAAGAGCCGGCTGTTCGGCTTCGGGATAACGGGAAATGACGTTGCGGCATACCTCGTCGATGTCGCACCGGTTGGCACGAATCAAGTCCTCCACTTGCCACATGTATATCAGGTATTCGGCAATATTCTGCTCTTTCAGTCGTTGCGCTATCTTCATAAAATTATCAATCCTCCATTTTTCAATTCAAAATTGTCAATTTTCAATCATCAATTGTCAATTAATATAGCGATTCGCCCATCAACGTAAATATCAGTCCTACCACGGACACCACCACGACAATGCTCCCGATGATGCGGTTCAACATCCAGATGCCGCGCAGGTTGAATCGCGTGCGGACCTTGTTTACAAAGAAAGTAATGCCAAACCACCAGGCCAAAGCCCCCAGCATGATAGCCAGATAGCCGGCAGCGGCCTCAAAGACAAGCACCCCTTCGCTGACAAAAGCGAAACGGGCGAAAAGACCGATAAACAGGAATATAATCAGCGGATTGGAAAGCGTGACAACGAACGCCGTGATGAAATTGTGGAAATAAGAACCTTTGTTGGCGGACATCGGACGGATGGACTGTACCGGATTGCTGCGGAAAGTATAAATGCCGAAAGCCAGCAACAAGATGCTCCCAAACAATTGCAGATAAAAAATGTTCTTGTTGACATAGTCGAATACGAAGCTCATGCCATAGCCCGTCAACAAGGCGTATGCAATGTCGCTCAGCGAGGCTCCTATCCCTGTGACGAAACCATACCAACGGCCTTTGTTCAACGTGCGCTGAATGCACAGCACCCCCACGGGTCCTAATGGTGCAGACACAATGACGCCGATGATGAACCCCTTCCACAATATGTCAACTATGGTCTCTATCTGAATCATGGCTGCAAATATCGTACTTTTTTATGAGACGAACGAATAGTGTTAACGTTTTTTCCACCGAAAAGCACAGCTTTTGCATTTAAGGGAGTTATCAGGGGGGAGGTAGGTTGTCCGAGAACCTGGTTGTTGCTTGCATGCTGTTTATGATTTTAGGCACGGATTTCACGGATTTTCACGGATAGGACAAAGAAAAAACCGGGAAATCCGCATAATCCGTGCCTGAAAGAAAGCATAACATTACCTGTTCAATCCATCTCATCTGTGTGCCATAACGAGTCTTGACACACACCACCGAAATTCATAATTATTTACATCAAATTTCCTTTCTCTGAAAATTTCCTCACCGGCCGTCCCTCCGGTTCGCGTCTTGTCCGGGTCTTTTCCGCTCCATAGTTTCTTCGGTGTTTCTTCGGACGTTCTTCGGACGTTCTTCGGTCCTAGGGAGTGGAGTTTGTCCGAAGAACGTCCGAAGCCGAATAGGCCCTGGTAGGGGTGGGACAGGAA
>NZ_JAICZW010000048.1 GCF_029057325.1 Bacteroides sp.
CTTTTAACCCCATAGATGAAAGAGCCGTAGTAAATACAAAATCCCTCTTCCGTGGCTTGTCCCGTTGCGGTTATGGGGGAGAAAGTTTTGCGATTTATCCTTCCAAAACAGAAAAAACAAGCTGAATTCTCTACTTTTTTAGAAGGAAAGTTTTGTAAATAAAGAAAGTATGCGTACTTTTGCCGCTCGATTTAATCGTGAGATTTTTTAAACCATTAACATTTAATTTAATCAAAAGAAAATGATTGTAGTACCTGTAAAAGAAGGCGAAAACATTGAGAAAGCGCTGAAGAAGTTCAAGAGAAAATTTGAAAAGACCGGCACAGTAAAAGAGTTGAGACGCAGACAGCAATTTGATAAACCGTCTGTAACTAAGAGACTTAAGATGGAACGTGCCGTTTACGTTCAGAAACTTCAGCAAGTAGAAGATTAATAATTCGTAATTTCCTTTGAATTATTGAATTCTTTTTTATACATTCGTTGCATGAAATTAGATATGTAGCGATATGTTGTTGACAGACTCTTTTCTTGACTATCTTCTGTATGAACGGAATTATGCCCAAGGTACGGTGGCGTATTACAAGGCGGCTATTCTTGAATTGCAGAAATTTTGTGAAGAGCAGGTCGGGGATGTAACCCCGGAAGACGTGGATGCGGAGCTGGTCCGTGATTGGATTGCTTCTTTGATGGACAATGGCTGTATCGCTTCTACAGTCAACCGAAAGCTGAGTTCGATACGAACCTATTATAAATACCTTTTAAGAAAAGGGATGGTGGAGATAGATCCGTTGCAAAAAGTGACGGGGCCTAAAAACCAAAAGCCGCTTCCTGTGTTCTTAAAAGAAAAAGATATGGATCGACTGTTGGACGATGTAGGCTTTGAAGAGGGGTTTGAAGGGTGTCGCGACCACCTGATTCTTGAGATGTTTTATGCCACCGGCATGCGTCTTTCGGAATTGGTGGGGCTGAATGACGGCGATGTGGATTTTTCCGCCTCCCTCATTAAGGTGACGGGAAAACGGAATAAACAACGTTTGATACCTTTTGCCAAAGAATTGGAATCTTCGATGCGTGGCTACATCAACATGCGGAATGAAACATTTCCGGTGCGTTCGGAAGCTTTTTTCGTAAAGAAGGGCGGCAGACGGCTGGATGCGAATTTCGTAAGGTCGCTTGTGAAACGGAATCTATCGAAAGTAGTGACTGTAAAGAAAAGGAGTCCCCATGTGCTGAGGCACACTTTCGCAACCGCCATGCTGAACCATGGCGCCGACCTGAACTCGATAAAAGAGTTGCTCGGACACGAAAGTTTGGCGACAACGGAAGTTTATACGCATACTACTTTTGAAGAACTTAAAAAAGTGTATAACCAGGCTCATCCTCGAGCCTAAAGTAAAAGGAGGTAAGTATGGAAGTAAGAATTCAATCGATTCACTTTGACGCGTCAGAGCAATTGCAATCTTTTATTCAGAAGAAAGTTGCAAAGTTGGAGAAATTTTACGATGATATAAAGAAAGTAGAGGTGTCATTGAAAGTAGTTAAACCGGAAACAGCCGAAAACAAAGAAGCCGGAGTGAAAGTGTTGATTCCCAACGGCGAATTTTATGCGAATAAGGTCTGTGATACGTTTGAAGAAGCTGTGGATTTGTCCTTGGAGGCTTTGGAAAAACAGCTGGTTAAGTACAAGGAAAAGCAACGAAACAAATAATTTTCCGCTAAAATTTTGCGGGTAAAAAATAAATGCTTAAATTTGCAGCCGTTTCGATGATGTTGAGTCATGACGGCTGCATTTTTTGAGACTCGCCTCTTTAGCTCAGTTGGCCAGAGCACGTGATTTGTAATCTCGGGGTCGTTGGTTCGAATCCGACAAGAGGCTCAAGAAAAGAAAGAATTAAAACGGAAATGAAATAAGATTGTATGTCTTTTCGTTCTTTCATGGTTAGTTCTTTAATTTGCGAAACAATGGGCAAATACCAGAGTGGCCAAATGGGGCAGACTGTAAATCTGCTGGCTTACGCCTTCGGTGGTTCGAATCCATCTTTGCCCACGCTTATTTTTTCTCCTTGCTGTTATAGCTCAGCGGTAGAGCACTTCCTTGGTAAGGAAGAGGTCCCGGGTTCAAGTCCCGGTAACAGCTCACAAGATGTAAAGCTGATTATTAATCAAATAAATAACAAGTAAAGCTATGGCTAAAGAGAAATTCGAACGTACCAAACCGCACGTAAACATTGGTACAATTGGTCACGTTGACCACGGTAAAACCACGTTGACAGCTGCCATCACTACAGTATTGGCAAAGAAGGGTCTTTCTGAGTTGCGCTCTTTCGATTCTATCGACAACGCTCCTGAAGAAAAGGAAAGAGGTATCACAATCAATACTTCTCACGTAGAGTATGAAACAGCTAACCGTCACTATGCTCACGTTGACTGTCCGGGTCACGCCGACTACGTAAAGAACATGGTAACTGGTGCTGCTCAGATGGACGGTGCTATCATCGTAGTTGCTGCAACTGATGGTCCGATGCCTCAGACTCGCGAGCACATCCTGTTGGCTCGTCAGGTAAACGTACCGAGACTGGTTGTGTTTATGAACAAGTGCGATATGGTGGACGATGCCGAAATGTTGGAACTCGTTGAAATGGAAATGCGTGAATTGCTTTCTGCATACGAATTCGACGGTGACAACACTCCGTTTATCCAAGGTTCTGCTCTTGGCGCATTGAACGGCGTTGAAAAGTGGGAAGAAAAAGTTATGGAATTGATGGATGCAGTTGATAACTGGATTCCTCTGCCTCCGCGTGATGTTGATAAACCGTTCTTGATGCCGGTTGAAGACGTATTCTCTATCACTGGTCGTGGTACTGTAGCTACTGGTCGTATTGAGGCTGGTGTTATCCATGTAGGTGACGAAGTTGAAATCCTCGGTCTGGGTGAAGACAAGAAGTCTGTTGTAACTGGCGTTGAAATGTTCCGCAAATTGCTGGATGAAGGTGAAGCTGGTGATAACGTAGGTCTGTTGCTGCGTGGTATCGACAAGAACGAAATCAAGCGCGGTATGGTACTCTGCAAGCCGGGTCAGATTAAGCCTCACTCTAAATTCAAAGCTTCTATCTATGTTTTGAAGAAAGAAGAAGGTGGTCGTCACACTCCGTTCCATAACAAATATCGTCCTCAGTTCTATTTGCGTACTATGGATTGTACAGGTGAAATTTCTCTTCCGGAAGGAACTGAAATGGTAATGCCTGGTGATAACGTAGAAATCAATGTAGAATTGATTTACCCGGTAGCCTTGAATGTAGGTCTGCGCTTCGCTATTCGTGAAGGTGGTCGTACGGTAGGTTCTGGTCAGATTACAGAAATTCTTGACTAATCATCAGATAATTAATCAGTTCTCGGTATTGTACCGGGAACTGATTATGTTCACACGGGAGTAGCTCAGTTGGTAGAGCACCGGTCTCCAAAACCGGGTGTCGGGAGTTCGAGCCTCTCCTCCCGTGCTAATATTTTCGAAATGAAGAAGATTGTAGCTTATATTAAAGAAACTTACGACGAACTTGTACATAAAGTGTCGTGGCCTACTTATTCTGAACTTACTAACAGTGCAGTAGTTGTTTTATATGCTTCCCTGCTAATTGCATTGGTAGTATTCGCGATGGATTTTTGTTTCCAGAATCTAATGGAGAATGTAGTTTATCCAAATTAAAAATGAGGAAAAATGTCTGAGATTGAAAAAAAATGGTACGTTTTGCGTGCTATTAGCGGAAAAGAAGCTAAGGTAAAGGAATATCTTGAAGCTGACATTAAAAACAGTGACCTTGGTGAGTACGTGTCTCAGGTATTGATTCCTACCGAAAAGGTTTATCAGGTTCGCAATGGTAAGAAAATTGTGAAAGAGAGAAGTTATCTCCCTGGTTACGTTTTGGTGGAGGCTGCTTTAGTAGGTGAGGTCGCTCACCACTTGAGAAATACTCCTAATGTGATTGGTTTCTTAGGGGGATCGGATAAACCAGTTCCTTTGAGACAATCGGAAGTGAATCGTATACTTGGTACGGTGGATGAATTACAGGATGCTAGTGAAGAACTGAGTATCCCGTATGTAGTCGGTGAAACTGTGAAAGTAAATTATGGTCCATTCAGTGGATTCAGTGGTATCATTGAAGAAGTGAACACTGAGAAGAAAAAGCTTAAGGTCATGGTGAAAATATTCGGTCGGAAAACTCCGCTCGAATTGGGCTTTATGCAAGTTGAAAAAGAATAAAGCAGGTGTTACGCTGTGATATTCTTTATTAATGTTTATATATAAATCAATAAAAAAATGGCTAAAGAAGTTGCTGGACTAATCAAATTACAGATTAAAGGAGGCGCGGCAAATCCATCACCTCCCGTTGGACCTGCCTTGGGTTCGAAGGGTATTAATATTATGGAGTTTTGCAAGCAATTCAACGCCAGAACCCAGGACAAAGCAGGAAAGATTCTTCCTGTAATTATCACTTATTATGCAGATAAGTCTTTTGATTTTGTAATCAAGACTCCTCCTGTTGCTATTCAGTTGCTGGAAGTAACTAAGGTAAAGAGTGGTTCTGCTGAGCCAAACCGTAAGAAAGTTGCCGAGATTACTTGGGAACAGGTTCGTACAATTGCTCAGGATAAATTGGTTGATTTGAACTGTTTTACTGTAGATGCTGCCATGAAAATGGTTGCTGGTACGGCTAGAAGTATGGGTATCGCTGTAAAAGGGGAATTCCCGGTTAATAACTAATAAACTTCAATTAGAATGGGTAAACTGACAAAAAATCAAAAGTTGGCTGCAGAAAAAATTGAAGCAGGGAAAGCATACTCACTGAAAGAAGCTGCATCCTTGGTAAAGGAAATCACTTTCACCAAGTTTGATGCTTCACTGGATATTGACGTACGTTTGGGCGTTGACCCGCGTAAGGCAAACCAGATGGTGAGAGGTGTTGTATCACTTCCTCATGGTACGGGTAAAGTCGTACGCGTATTGGTGCTTTGTACGCCTGATGCTGAAGCTGCTGCTAAAGAAGCTGGAGCTGACTATGTTGGTCTTGATGAATATATCGAAAAGATCAAAGGTGGATGGACTGATGTTGATGTGATCATCACAATGCCGTCTATCATGGGTAAAATTGGTGCACTTGGTCGTGTGCTCGGTCCTCGTGGATTGATGCCTAACCCGAAGAGTGGTACTGTGACTATGGATGTTGCTAAAGCTGTTAAGGAAGTAAAACAAGGTAAGATTGACTTCAAGGTTGATAAAAACGGTATTGTTCATACTTCTATCGGTAAAGTATCATTTAGCCCTGAGCAAATTCGTGATAATGCGAAAGAGTTCATGTCTACTTTGATCAAGTTGAAACCGACTGCAGCCAAGGGTACATATATTAAGAGTATTTATCTTTCTAGCACAATGAGTGCAGGTATCAAGATTGACCCGAAATCAGTAGAAGAAATCTAATAAAACGGAGTAATAATGAGAAAGGAAGATAAAAGTACGATTATTGAGCAGATTGCTGCTACAGTAAAGGAATATAATCACTTCTATTTGATTGATATCACTGCAATGGACGCTGCTGCAACAAGCGCGTTGAGAAGAGAATGTTTCAAATCTGACATCAAGTTGATGTTGGTGAAGAATACATTGCTTCACAAAGCATTGGAAGGATTGGAAGAGGATTATTCTCCGCTTTATGGTTGCTTGAAAGGTACTACAGCTGTTATGTTCTGTAATACTGCCAACTTGCCTGCAAAGTTGATCAAAGCAAATGCTAAAGATGGTATTCCCGGACTGAAAGCTGCTTATGCAGAAGAAAGCTTCTATGTTGGTGCAGACCAATTGGATGCTCTCGTTAGTATCAAGAGTAAGAATGAAGTTATTGCCGATATCGTTGCTTTGTTGCAATCACCGGCCAAGAATGTTATCTCTGCTCTTCAATCAGGTGGAAACACCCTTCACGGAGTTCTCAAAACTCTTGGTGAACGTCCCGAATAAAATTTTCATAAACAAATTAGTAATTAAACAATTAAAATCATACAAAAATGGCAGATTTGAAAGCTTTTGCAGAACAATTAGTTAACTTGACAGTAAAAGAAGTTAATGAACTTGCAACTATCCTTAAAGAAGAATATGGTATTGAACCTGCTGCTGCAGCTGTTGCAGTTGCTGCTGGTCCTGCAGCTGGTGGTGCAGCAGCCGCTGAAGAAAAAACGTCTTTTGATGTAGTATTGAAGAGCGCTGGTGCAGCTAAACTTCAGGTTGTTAAGGCCGTTAAGGAAGCTTGTGGTCTTGGCTTGAAAGAAGCTAAGGATATGGTAGACGGTGCTCCTAGCGTAGTTAAAGAAGGTTTGGCTAAAGACGAAGCAGAATCATTGAAGAAAACATTGGAAGAAGCTGGAGCTGAAGTTGAACTTAAATAACATTAACCTGTAAATCAGGTAATTCGGTTAAGAACCCTCCTCATAAGGGTTCTTAACCTTTTTGTGTATATATTTAAAATTAAGTTCTACAAATCCATTAACAGATGTCTTCAAATACTGTAAATCAAAGAATTAATTTTGCTTCGACTAAGAATCCGCTGGATTATCCGGATTTTTTGGAAGTACAATTGAAGTCATTCAAAGACTTTCTACAACTGGACACCCCACCTGAGAAACGTAAGAACGAGGGATTGTATAAAGTATTTGCTGAAAACTTCCCCATTGCCGATACAAGAAATAATTTTGTTCTTGAGTTTTTGGACTATTATATTGATCCGCCGCGTTATACCATCGATGAGTGTATAGAGCGAGGGCTTACTTATAGTGTACCTCTGAAAGCAAAATTGAAATTATATTGTACCGACCCCGACCACGAAGATTTTGACACGGTCATTCAGGATGTGTTCCTTGGACCTATTCCTTATATGACCGACAAGGCGACATTCGTCATTAATGGTGCGGAACGTGTGGTCGTATCTCAGCTTCATCGTTCACCGGGTGTGTTCTTCGGACAAAGTGTACATGCTAACGGTAGCAAATTGTACTCAGCCCGTATTATCCCGTTCAAGGGCTCATGGATTGAGTTCGCTACCGACATTAACAATGTGATGTACGCTTACATTGACCGTAAGAAGAAATTGCCGGTTACTACTTTGTTGAGAGCCATCGGTTTCGAGAATGATAAGGATATTCTTGAAATCTTCAATTTGGCAGAAGACGTGAAGGTGAACAAGACGAACCTGAAGAAAGTAGTGGGACGTAAGTTGGCTGCACGTGTCCTGAAAGCATGGATTGAGGATTTTGTAGATGAAGATACCGGTGAAGTTGTTTCTATCGAGCGTAACGAAGTCGTTATCGACCGTGAAACTGTAATTGAGCCGGAACATGTTGACATCATTTTAGAGTCAGGTGTTCAGAACATCCTCGTGCACAAGGAGGAACCGAATCAATCTGACTATTCTATCATATATAATACGTTGCAGAAGGACCCGAGTAACTCGGAAAAAGAAGCGGTGCTTTACATCTATCGCCAGTTGCGTAATGCAGACCCGGCCGATGATGCCAGTGCGCGCGAGGTTATCAACAACCTGTTCTTCTCAGAAAAGAGATATGACTTGGGTGATGTAGGCCGTTATCGTATCAACAAGAAGCTGAACCTGACGACCGATATGGATGTGCGTGTCTTGACCAAGGAAGATATCATTGAAATCATCAAGTATCTGATTGAGCTGATTAACTCGAAAGCTGATGTGGATGATATCGACCACTTGAGCAACCGTCGTGTGCGTACGGTGGGTGAGCAGTTGTCCAATCAGTTTGCTATCGGTCTGGCACGTATGTCACGTACGATTCGCGAACGTATGAACGTCCGTGACAATGAGGTCTTCACTCCGATTGATTTGATTAACGCCAAGACCATTTCGTCTGTCATTAATTCATTCTTCGGAACGAATGCTTTGTCACAGTTTATGGACCAGACCAATCCGTTGGCTGAAATTACTCATAAGCGTCGTATGTCTGCCCTCGGTCCTGGTGGTTTGTCACGTGAGCGTGCAGGTTTCGAGGTTCGTGACGTACACTACACTCACTATGGTCGCCTTTGTCCGATTGAGACTCCTGAAGGTCCGAACATCGGTTTGATTTCTTCACTTTGTGTGTTTGCCAAGATTAATGAGCTTGGCTTTATCTCGACTCCTTATCGTAAGGTGGAGAACGGCAAGGTTGACCTTTCTGATGAAGGATTGCTTTATCTGACGGCTGAAGAGGAAGAAGCTAAAATTATTGCTCAAGGTAATGCGCCTTTGAACGATGACGGTACCTTCATCCGCGATAAGGTAAAATCGCGTCAGGATGCCGATTATCCGGTAGTTGCTCCGGATGAGGTTGAATTGATGGACGTGTCTCCGCAGCAGATTGCCTCTATTGCGGCTTCGTTGATTCCTTTCTTGGAACACGATGACGCTAACCGTGCGTTGATGGGTTCAAACATGATGCGCCAGGCGGTTCCTTTGTTGAAGAGCGAGGCTCCTATTGTGGGTACAGGCATTGAGCGTCAATTGGCGAGAGATTCTCGTACACAGATTACCGCTGAGGGCGACGGTGTGGTTGATTTTGTGGATGCAACGACTATCCGTATCTTGTATGACCGCACAGAGGACGAAGAGTTCGTCAGCTTCGAGCCTGCTCTGAAAGAGTACCGGATTCCTAAGTGGCGGCGTACCAACCAGAATATGACCATCGACCTTCGTCCTATTTGCGAGAAGGGACAGCGTGTAACCGCAGGGCAGATTCTGACGGAGGGTTATTCTACTGAAGACGGCGAACTTGCTTTGGGTAAGAACCTGCTGGTTGCCTATATGCCGTGGAAGGGTTATAACTACGAGGATGCCATTGTGCTGAACGAACGTGTGGTTCGTGAAGACCTTTTGACTTCTGTACACGTAGAAGAGTACTCTTTGGAAGTTCGTGAAACGAAGCGAGGTATGGAAGAACTGACCTCTGATATTCCTAACGTGAGTGAAGAGGCAACGAAAGATCTGGACGAGAACGGTATTGTCCGTGTGGGTGCCCGTATTGAGCCGGGTGACATTCTTATCGGTAAGATTACTCCGAAAGGTGAATCTGACCCCTCACCGGAAGAGAAATTGCTTCGTGCTATCTTCGGTGATAAGGCTGGCGATGTGAAGGATGCTTCTTTGAAGGCTTCTCCTTCTTTGAAAGGTGTTGTCATCGGCAAACGTTTGTTCTCCCGTGTTATCAAGACACGCAGTTCCAAGCTGGCAGACAAGGCATTGTTGCCTAAGATTGACGATGAATTTGAAGCGAAAGCCGGTGAACTGAAGAAGATTCTGGTTAATAAGTTGATGAAACTTACCGAAAACTATACGTCGGAAGGCGTGAAGGATTATATGGGTGCGGATATTATTTCCAAAGGTGCCAGATTCTCCGTTTCCGACTTTAGCGATTTGGATTTCACCGCTGTTCAGTTGAGCAATTGGACAAAAGATGAACATACCAATGGCCTGATTCGGGCGTTGGTGATGAATTTCATCAAGAAATATAAGGAACTCGATGCGGAATTGAAACGCAAGAAGTTTGCCATTACTATCGGTGACGAGCTGCCTGCCGGTATCATTCAGATGGCCAAGGTATATATCGCCAAGAAGCGTAAGATTGGTGTAGGTGATAAGATGGCCGGTCGTCACGGTAACAAGGGTATTGTTTCCCGTGTAGTTCGTCAGGAAGATATGCCGTTCTTGGCTGATGGTACACCGGTGGATATTGTACTGAATCCGTTGGGCGTGCCTTCACGTATGAACATCGGTCAGATTTTTGAGGCTGTTCTTGGACGTGCCGGTAAGAAGTTGGGCGTGAAGTTCGCTACTCCTATCTTTGACGGTGCATCGCTGGATGACTTGAATGAATGGACCGACAAGGCTGGTGTGCCCCGCTATGGCAAGACTACGCTGTATGATGGCGGTACGGGTGAGGCGTTTGAACAACAAGCTACGGTCGGTGTCACTTATATGTTGAAACTCGGCCACATGGTTGAAGACAAGATGCACGCACGTTCCATCGGTCCGTACTCACTTATTACGCAACAGCCGTTGGGTGGTAAGGCGCAGTTTGGTGGTCAGCGTTTCGGAGAAATGGAGGTTTGGGCACTCGAGGCGTTCGGTGCCGCACACATTCTGCAAGAGATTCTGACTATCAAGTCGGATGATGTTGTCGGACGTTCCAAGGCATACGAAGCAATCGTGAAGGGTGAACCGATGCCTACACCGGGTATTCCTGAGTCACTGAACGTATTGCTGCACGAGTTGCGAGGCTTGGGCTTGAGCATCAACCTTGAATAGATAATATGCTAATGTGGTTAATGTGCCAATGTGCGAATGTTGCACATTTGGCTCATTAACCTTAAATCCATTAATCTCATTAGCACATTCTCTCATTAGCATATTAGCATATTAGCACATTTTCATATTAGTAAATTACATAATTTATGGCTTTTAGAAAAGATAATAAGATAAAGAGTAATTTCTCGAAAATCTCTATCGGTTTGGCTTCTCCGGAGGAAATCTTAGAGAATTCGAGTGGTGAAGTTTTAAAGCCTGAAACCATCAACTATCGTACGTATAAGCCTGAGCGTGACGGTTTGTTCTGTGAGCGCATTTTCGGTCCTATCAAAGACTATGAGTGCCATTGCGGTAAGTACAAGCGTATCCGTTACAAAGGCATCGTCTGCGACCGTTGTGGTGTGGAAGTGACTGAAAAGAAGGTGCGTCGTGAGCGCATGGGACACATTCAGTTGGTTGTACCGGTGGCTCATATCTGGTATTTCCGTTCGCTTCCCAATAAGATTGGTTACTTGCTGGGGGTACCCACCAAGAAGCTGGATGCCATTATCTATTATGAGCGTTATGTGGTTATCCAACCGGGTGTTTTGTCCGATGAGGTAGCACAATACGATTTGCTGGAAGAAGGAGAATATCTGGACTTGTTGGAAAAATTGCCGAAAGACAATCAGTTCCTTGAAGACTCAGACCCCAATAAATTCATTGCCAAGATGGGTGCGGAGGCAATTTATGATTTGCTTTCTCATTTGGATCTTGACTCTTTGTCATACGAGTTGCGTCATCGTGCGGGAAGCGATGCTTCACAGCAGCGCAAGACGGAAGCCTTGAAACGTCTTCAGGTGGTTGAGTCTTTCCGTTCGTCACGCGGACGCAACAAACCGGAATGGATGATTGTACGCATCGTACCGGTTATTCCGCCCGAACTTCGTCCGTTGGTTCCGTTGGACGGTGGCCGTTTTGCCACTTCCGACTTGAACGACCTCTACCGTCGTGTCATCATACGTAACAACCGCTTGAAGCGATTGATTGAAATCAAGGCTCCTGATGTGATTCTGCGTAATGAGAAGCGTATGTTGCAGGAAGCGGTTGATTCTTTGTTTGATAACTCTCGTAAGTCAAGTGCTGTGAAGACGGATGCTAACCGTCCGTTGAAGTCACTCTCCGATAGTTTGAAAGGTAAGCAAGGACGTTTCCGTCAGAATCTGTTGGGTAAGCGTGTTGACTACTCTGCACGTTCTGTAATCGTTGTAGGGCCGGAGTTGAAGATGGGTGAGTGCGGTATTCCGAAATTGATGGCAGCCGAACTTTACAAACCGTTCATTATCCGTAAGCTGATTGAACGCGGCATTGTGAAGACCGTGAAGAGCGCCAAGAAGATTGTGGACCGAAAAGAACCCGTTATCTGGGATATTTTGGAACACGTGATGAAGGGTCATCCGGTATTGTTGAACCGTGCCCCGACGCTTCACCGTCTGGGTATTCAAGCTTTTCAACCTAAGATGATTGAAGGTAAGGCTATTCAGCTGCACCCGTTGGCTTGTACGGCGTTTAATGCCGACTTCGACGGTGACCAGATGGCCGTTCACTTGCCTTTGAGCAACGAAGCTATTTTGGAAGCACAAATGTTGATGCTTCAATCACATAACATCTTGAACCCTGCTAACGGTGCTCCTATTACGGTGCCTGCACAGGATATGGTGCTTGGTTTGTATTACATTACCAAACTGCGTAAGGGCGCTAAGGGAGAAGGTTTGACATTCTATGGTCCTGAAGAAGCACTTATCGCTTATAACGAAGGCAAGTGTGATATTCATGCTCCGATAAGCGTCATTGTGAAGGACGTTGATGAAAACGGAAACATTGTCAACAAAATGATGCACGATACGTCTGTAGGTCGTGTGATTGTGAATGAAATTGTTCCGGCAGAAGCGGGTTATATCAATACCATTATCTCTAAGAAGTCACTTCGCGACATCATCAGTCACGTAATCAAAGTGTGTGGTGTTGCCAAGGCTGCCAACTTCCTTGATGGTATCAAGAACCTTGGTTACTACATGGCCTTCAAGGGTGGTTTGTCATTCAACTTGGGCGATATCATCATTCCTGAAGAGAAGGAAGCGTTGGTACAGAAGGGATACGATGAAGTTGAGCAGGTCATCAATAACTATAACATGGGTTTCATCACCAACAACGAGCGTTACAACCAGGTTATCGATATCTGGACACACGTAAACTCCGAGTTGTCTAACATCTTGATGAAGACCATTTCGAGTGATGACCAAGGTTTCAACTCCGTATATATGATGTTGGATTCCGGTGCCCGTGGTTCTAAGGAGCAGATTCGTCAGCTTTCCGGTATGCGTGGTTTGATGGCGAAACCGCAGAAAGCAGGTGCCGAGGGCGGTCAGATTATTGAAAACCCGATTCTTTCTAACTTTAAGGAAGGTTTGTCCGTGTTGGAGTACTTTATCTCTACGCACGGTGCTCGTAAGGGTTTGGCCGATACTGCCTTGAAGACTGCCGATGCCGGATACTTGACCCGTCGTTTGGTGGACGTGTCACACGATGTGATTATCAACGAAGAGGATTGCGGTACGCTGCGCGGATTGATTTGCACGGCATTGAAGAACAATGATGAAGTCATTGCTACGCTGTACGAACGTATCCTGGGCCGTGTATCCGTACACGATATTGTTCATCCTACAACCGGTGAACTGATTGTTGCCGGTGGTGAAGAGATTACCGAAGACATCGCTCAGAAGATTGAAGATTCTCCGATTGAGAGTGTTGAAATCCGCTCAGTATTGACTTGTGAGTCCAGAAAAGGCGTTTGCGCCAAGTGTTATGGACGCAATCTGGCTTCCAGCCGTATGGTTAATAAGGGCGAGGCAGTAGGTGTTATTGCCGCGCAGTCTATCGGTGAGCCGGGTACACAGTTGACATTGCGTACGTTCCACGCCGGTGGTACGGCAGCCAATATCGCTGCCAACGCAAGTATCGTTGCCAAGAACGATGCCCGTCTGGAATTCGAGGAACTCCGCACGGTAGATGTTATCGATGAAGCCGGCGAACCGGCCAAGGTGGTTGTAGGCCGTTTGGCCGAAGTGCGCTTCGTGGATGTCAATACGGGTATTATACTCTCTACGCACAACGTTCCCTACGGTTCTACACTCTACGCAGCCGATGGTGAAATGGTGGAGAAGGGCAAGCTGATTGCCCGTTGGGATCCGTTCAACGCGGTTATCATTACCGAAGCTACCGGTAAGATTGAGTTTGAAGGTGTTATTGAGAATGTAACTTATAAGGTTGAGTCCGATGAATCTACCGGTTTGCGTGAAATCATCATCATCGAATCCAAGGATAAGACGAAAGTGCCGTCGGCACACATCTTGACCGAAGACGGTGAATTGATTCGTACTTACAACTTGCCGGTAGGCGGCCACGTGGTAGTGGAAGACGGACAGAAGGTGAAAGCCGGTGAGGTTATCGTGAAGATTCCGCGTGCCGTTGGTAAGGCGGGTGATATCACGGGTGGTCTTCCGCGTGTCACTGAGCTGTTCGAGGCACGTAATCCGTCCAACCCTGCTGTGGTATCGGAAATTGATGGTGAGGTTACGATGGGTAAGGTGAAACGTGGTAATCGCGAAATCATCGTTACTTCCAAGACCGGTGAGGTGAAGAAGTATCTCGTACCTCTGTCCAAGCAGATATTGGTTCAGGAGAACGACTATGTGCGTGCCGGTACTCCGTTGTCCGACGGTGCCATCACGCCTGCCGATATCCTCGCCATCAAAGGTCCCACAGCTGTACAAGAATATATCGTGAACGAGGTTCAAGACGTATATCGTCTGCAGGGTGTGAAGATTAACGACAAGCACTTTGAAATCATCGTTCGCCAGATGATGCGTAAGGTTCAAATCGATGAGCCGGGTGATACCCGCTTCCTGGAGCAGCAGGTGGTTGACAAGATAGAGTTCATGGAAGAGAACGATCGCATCTGGGGTAAGAAAGTGGTTGTGGATGCCGGTGACTCTCAGAACTTGCAGGCCGGTCAGATTGTGACTGCCCGTAAGCTCCGCGACGAGAACTCCATGTTGAAACGTCGTGACTTGAAGCCTGTTGAAGTGCGTGACGCAGTGCCTGCCACTTCTACGCAGATTCTTCAGGGTATCACACGTGCCGCATTGCAGACTTCCAGCTTTATGTCGGCGGCTTCCTTCCAGGAAACGACGAAGGTGCTCAACGAGGCTGCTATCAACGGCAAGGTGGATCGTCTGGAAGGTATGAAGGAGAACGTGATTTGCGGTCACCTGATTCCTGCCGGAACCGGACAGCGCGACTTCGAGAAAATCATCGTGGGCTCCAAAGAAGAGTATGACCGTATGCTTGCCAACAAGAAGACGGTGCTCGACTATGCTGTCGATGAGAAAGTAGAAGAATAACGATACGTCAATACAATCAGTTATTTTGTTTGAAGACAGAGGGGTGGTTCGGATTTTCCGAATCACCCTTTTTTGTCTTTCTTGTTTACGGCTTTTTCATTTACAGGGGTTGTCGTCGATACGCTTGTATCTGATTCCGTTGCGGCACTATCGGCTTTTCACTCCTAAGCCGGCTTTTCGGCTGATAACTCCTCTAACTTTTCTAAATGAAGCCATGTTTCTTGGTGAACCTTGCGGAAGGGAGGAATGAATATTGATCGAGCCATCTGTGAAAACAGGAAAGCTTACAATACTCCTTCGTCGTTGAAGCTATAGTATTTTCCGTCTGTAACGATGAGGTGGTCGGTCAGGCGTATGTTCATGGTTTGGGCGGCTTTCTTGACATGTTCTGTCAGGTGGCGGTCATCGTTGCTGGGGCGCGGGTTGCCGGAAGGGTGATTGTGGATGAGGACGATTTGCACGGCACGTTGCAGCAACGCCTCGCGTAGGATGGTGCGCACGTCGGCGGTGGTTTGGTCGATGCCGCCGCGGCTGATGCGTACCTTGTCTATCACTTTAGCGGCTTGGTTCAGCAGCAATACCCAGAACTCTTCGGTGGGGAGGTCGCAGAGTAGAGGGTGGAACAGTTCGTAGATGTCTATGGAGGAACGGATGGTGCGGCGTTCGGGGCGCTCTTGCCGTTTGCGCCGTTTACCCAGCTCCAGTGCCGCCATGATGGTGATGCTTTTGGCAGGTCCCAATCCTTTGAAGCGTGCGAAATCGTGCACCTCCCATTTGCCGAGTTGGTTCAGGTCGTTGCCGCAGGCGGCGAGCACCCGTTGCATCAGTGCCACGGCAGTCTCTTCCCTGTTGCCCGAACCGATGAGGATGGCAAGCAATTCGGCATCGCTTAAGGCTTCCGCCCCTTTTTGCATCATTTTTTCCCGTGGGCGGTCTTCTTCTGCCCATTGGTTGATATTCAGTTTTTCCATGTTTTTCTTTGGTATTTTTTTAAGGTGTTATCGGGAGCAAGAGGGAGTAAGAAGTCAATAGTGCTACTGACACAAATCAAAATATCGGTTGATAACTCCCTTTAATTCTTGTTGTCTTTTTCTATTTATAGAAATTCTTCTTGAATGCCTCAAACTCTTCCTTGCCGCATACGCAACGGTTCCACCATGCACGTAGGAATCCCGTTCCGTATCCGATGAGTTGTATGAAGGAGGCGGCGATGGAGTAGAAGCCGATGCGCAAACTATGATTCCGGACGGTGGAGTCTGCGCAGACCAGAAGGGCGTAGAGAGCGATGGGGGCCGGGCTGTACAGGCAGAAAGGTGTTGCGAGAAGCAACAACGCCGTTCCCAGTGTGAATGCGGCGGGCAGTAGGTGGACCAACTTCAACGATTCGGGATATTTCTTGTACAGGTTGATGCGGGCGATGCCGGAGTTGTGCACTTGCTTGAAGAACTTCTTCAGGTCTGTGCGGCGTTTGTGATAGACCCATGCATCGGGGAACAGCCTGCACCGGTAGCCTTCTTTGAAGATGCGGATGCTGAAGTCGATGTCCTCGCCGAAGCGCATCCGAGAGAAGCCGCCCAAAGCTTGATACACGTTGTGCCGCACTCCCATGTTGAAACTGCGCGGATAGAATTTGTCCATCTTCTTTTTCCCACCACGGATGCCGCCCGTTGTGAAGAAAGAAGTCATCGAGTAGTTGATGGCTTTCTGTATGTTGGTGAAGGAGCTGTGGGCGCGGTCGGGACCACCGAAGGCATCGGCCGGTTCTCGTTGAAGCTCCGCCTCTACGGAGGCGAAGTAGCCTTCGGGCAGGATGCAGTCGGAATCCAGGATAATCAGGTATTCTCCTTTGCTTCGTTCCGCTCCGTAGTTGCGGGTTTGGCCGGGACCGGAGTTCGGTTTGTGGTAATAATGTATGTCCAACAGTTCCTGATATTGTTCCACTACTTCTTTGCAGGGGATGGAGGAGCCGTCTTCTACGACCACCACTTCGAAGTCTTTGAAATTTTGTTGGGTCAGGCTTTGCAGCAGTTCGTCCACTTCGTCGGGGCGGTTATATACGGGGATAATGACGGAATATCTCATAAGATGGGTGTTTTTCTGCAAAACTAACGGAATTTGGCCGCAAAACAAAGTGATGCAACGAAAAGTTTCAATAAGGGCTTTCGTGCCGGGGGTAGAAAAAGAAGAGTTCATCCGGCCTTTGAAGTGTGAAACGCACCTCTATATGTCCCGGTTTGACAGGCACTTGTGTCTGTCGTCTCAAACACTTGTGTCTGTCATGTTGAACACTTGTGTTTGTCATGTTGAACACAAGTGTCTGTCAAAGTGTGTGTTAGTTATTGATAATCAGTGTGTTCTGTGATTCCTTCGATGGGGCGATTCATTCGCTTTGCCAACGGATGCTGTGCGGCATCACTCCGGAGGCCGGACGAGACAAAAAAAGGTGTGTCGAAATTTCGACACACCTTCAGTGGATATGTGATAAAATGCTTTATCAGATTTTTGGAAGGGCATTATGCCTTTACACGACCTACGTAGGAACCGTCGCGTGTATCGATTTCGATGGTTTCGCCTTCGTTGATGAAGAGGGGAACACGAACTTCGGCACCCGATTCTACGGTAGCCGGCTTCAGCGTGTTGGTGGCAGTATCGCCTTTCAGACCCGGTTCGGTGTAGGTAACCTTCATCTGAACCTTGATAGGCATATCAGCATACAACACGGTCTCTGTAGAAGCATCGGAAACCACATCAACAACCATTCCTTCGAGCAGGAACTCCACACCGTTAATCAAGTCGTGGGCGATGGGAATTTGGTCGAAAGTCTCTTGGTTCATGAACAAGTAGTCATCTCCTTCTTTGTAGAGATATTGGTGAGGACGGCGTTCTACGCGTACGTCTTCCAGTTTCTCACCGATGTTGAAGCGGCGTTCCAATACGTATCCGTTCACTACGTCTTTCAGCTTGGTGCGCATGAAAGTGTTTCCTTTTCCCGGCTTTACATGCAGGAAGTCGATACAGAAATACAACTTGCCATCCATACGGATGCAAGTTCCGATTTTAATGTCTTGGGCATTAATCATAACTTGTAGTCTTTATATTTATGTTAGTATTTATTGCTTTTAAACTTCGATTTGCGGGTGCAAAAGTAATGGAAATCGGTAAAAAACACAAAAACTTTTGAGGGAAAAAGAGTTATCTCTTGTTTTATTTGAAAAAAGTCTCTATTTTTGCAGCCCGAATTCGTGAGAATAATAACATAAACAAGATACAGCAATGAAAAGAACATTTCAACCCTCTAACAGAAAGAGAAAGAACAAGCACGGTTTCCGTGAGAGAATGGCTACAGCAAACGGCCGCAGAGTATTGGCAGCACGCCGCGCCAAAGGCAGAAAGAAACTGACAGTTTCTGACGAGTACAACGGAGTGAAAGCATAAGCCATTTCCTTGTATAAAGAAATAGAAAGCCGCAAATAGTGATATTTGTGGCTTTTTTTATGGGCAGTCTAGCGCTTTTCGCAGACGTCACGAAAGGCGGGTGGGGGATTTATAGGATTCATTTCAGATGATAGTTTTTCCTTGCTATTCTTCTCTTCTCATTTTATTATTGTATATTTGCCTCCAAATAAATAAGAAGAGACTATGGCTGTAAAAGATTTTTTCTCTTTCCGTCAGAACAGATACTTTTGGATCAACCTCCTGATGATGGTGGTAGCGGTGTGCGGAATGCTGTTCGGTGCACTGAAGTGGTTGGACGCATATACCCGTCATGGGGAAGCTGTGGTAGTGCCCGATGTGAAAGGAATGTTTGTAGGAGAAGCCGAGAAAGTGTTCCGTAACCACGGACTGGTGAGCATCGTGTCGGATTCCAATTATGTCAAGACCTTGCCTGCCGGCTGCATCCTTGAATGCAATCCGTCTGTAGGTCAGAAAGTGAAGGAAGGACGTGTCATTTATCTTACAATCAATACCGTTGATGCTCCCCAGTGCGTAGTGCCTGATGTGGCGGACAATAGTTCGTTGCGGCAAGCGGAAGCGCGCATGCTGGCTGCTGGCTTTAAGTTGGCGGAGATAGAATACATCTCCGGTGAGAAAGACTGGGTATATGGCGTGAAGTACAAAGGACGGAAGTTGGTTACCGGTGCCCAGGTTCCCATCGGGGCGGTGTTGACCTTGATGGTGGGCGATGGCGGCGGCCTTTTGGAAGGAACGGATTCTTTAGGAGACTCCATTACGATTGTCACTGGGAATAATGCCCGGAGTGAGGATACTTCTGCCGATGAATCTTGGTTCTAATCGATAAACTTCAACCCTAGATAGAGCGATGATGGAAGAATTGCCGGACGGCATAGATATAGAGAATGATGAACTGGACGATATAGAACCGGTGGGCGAGGAGGCGCAGCTTTACGAACACTTCCGTGTGGTGGTGGACAAGGGGCAGGAGATGATGCGTGTGGACAAGTATCTCTTCGACCGCTTGACGAACTCCTCACGTAACCGCATCCAGAAAGCTGCCGATGCGGGTTTTGTGATGGCAAACGGAAAGCCCGTGAAGAGCAGTTACAAGGTGAAGCCGCTGGACGTCATTACCGTGATGATGGACCGCCCGCGCTATGAGAACGAAATTATTCCCGAAGACATTCCCCTCAATATCGTGTATGAGGACAAGTTTGTGATGGTGGTAAACAAGCCTGCCGGATTGGTGGTGCATCCCGGGCATGGCAACTATCACGGTACATTGGTCAATGCCATAGCCTGGCACATGAAGGACAATCCACACTATGATGCCAACGACCCGCACGTGGGGTTGGTGCACCGCATTGACAAAGATACTTCCGGCCTGCTGGTGATAGCCAAAACCCCTGATGCCAAGACTCATCTGGGCAATCAGTTTTTCAACAAGACGACCAAACGGCGTTATCGTGCGCTGGTCTGGGGAAATGTGGAGCAGGATGAAGGTACGGTAGTCGGCAACATCGGCAGGAATCCCAAAGACCGGATGCAGATGGCGGTACTTCCCGACGATCAGGGAAAGCACGCCGTGACCCATTATCGGGTGCTGGAACGTTTCGGCTACGTCACGTTGGTGGAATGTATTCTTGAAACAGGACGCACCCATCAGATTCGTGTGCACATGAAGCACATCGGACACGTCTTGTTCAACGACGAGCGCTATGGCGGACACGAAATCTTGAAAGGAACCCACTTTGCTAAATACAAACAATTTGTAAACAATTGCTTCGACACTTGTCCGCGGCAGGCGTTACATGCTATGACGCTTGGGTTTGTGCATCCCGTCACGGGAGAAGAAATGCACTTCACCTCTGAGTTGCCCGATGACATGAATCGGCTGATAGAGAAGTGGAGAAGCTATATCAGTAACAGAGATTTAGAATGAAACGTACGATTGCTATCGTTTGCGGAGGAGACACCTCCGAATTTGAAGTTTCCTTGCGCAGTGCACAAGGAATTTACTCCTTCATCGACAAGGAGAAATATACATTATATATAGTAGGTATGCGCGGGCTGGACTGGCACGTCCGGTTGCCCGATGGAACAAATGTTCCGGTGGATCGCAACGACTTCAGTTTCATGCTGAACGGTGCGAAGGTCATCTTCGACTTTGCCTATATCACCATTCACGGCACACCAGGCGAAGACGGCCTTTTGCAAGGCTACTTCGACATGTTGCATATCCCTTACTCTTGCTGCGGAGTGCTGGCGGCATCGCTCACTTACGACAAGTTTGCCTGTAGTCAGTTCCTGAAAGGTTTCGGCGTGCGCATAGCCGACTCGTTGTTGCTGCGCAGCGGGCAGTCCATCTCCGACGATGATGTAATAGAGAAGATAGGCCTGCCCTGCTTCATCAAACCCAGCTTGGGAGGATCCAGCTTCGGAGTCACCAAGGTGAAGACTCGCGAGCAGATACAGCCGGCCATTGCCAAAGCCTTTGCCGAGGCGCGGGAAGTGTTGGTCGAGGCCTTCATGGACGGCACCGAGATAACCTGCGGCTGCTACAAGACTCGGGAGAAGTCCGTTATTTTCCCCATCACCGAAGTGGTGACCCACAACGAATACTTCGACTACAAGGCGAAGTACGAAGGCGAGTCGGACGAGATAACTCCTGCCCGCATTTCCGATGATCTGACCCGTCGCGTGCAGACGCTGACTTCCGCCATTTATGACATCCTCGGAGCCGTCGGCATCATCCGCGTGGATTACATCATCACCGAAGGCGAGAAAATCAATCTGCTGGAAGTGAACACCACTCCCGGAATGACCGCCACCAGCTTCATTCCCCAGCAGGTGCGTGCCGCCGGACTGGACATAAAGGATGTGATGACGGATATTATAGAGAATGGAATTAGTAATCAATAGGAGTATTCTTTGAGGAGTTAAAAGGAGTTATCGCCCGATTGGGCGGGCTTAGGGGCTAAAAGCCGGTTCTGTTTGTGGATATGACAAAGCATCGGCCTTTAACTCCAGACAACTTCCTCTAACTCCCGGCAGCTCCTTTAAAATTAAATACAATCATTATGATGTACACGGAGTTTGATGAAATCCGTCCTTATCATGACGAAGAGCTTCCTCAGGTCTTTGAGGAGCTGATTGCCGACCCGGCGTTCAGGCAGGTGGTTGGTGTCGTGATGCCCGATGTGCCTTTTGAGGTGCTGGCGCAGAAAATGCGTGCGTGTAAAACCAAGATGGAGTTCCAGAAGGCTTTCTGCTACGGACTTCTGAAGAAGCTGGCAAAGGAGGTTACGGATGGATTGACGTTGGATTATGTCACCGTGCCGGATGACAGGGAAATGGCTTGCACGTATATATCCAATCATCGCGACATTATCCTTGATTCCGGTTTCCTCTCCATATTGTTGGTGGAAAGGGGACTGGATACAGTGGAGATTGCCATCGGCGACAATCTGCTAATCTATCCGTGGATTAAGAAATTTGTCCGTGTCAACAAGTCCTTTATCGTGCAGCGTGCGTTGACCATGCGCCAGATGTTGGCGGCATCTGCCTGCATGTCCCGTTATATGCACTACACCATTGCCGAGAAGAAGCAATCCATCTGGATAGCCCAGCGCGAAGGACGTGCCAAGGACTCCAACGACCGTACGCAGGACAGCGTGTTGAAGATGCTTGCCATGGGGGGAGAAGGCGACGTTATCGATCGGCTGATGGAGATGAACATTGCTCCATTGGCTATTTCGTATGAGTTCGACCCTTGCGATTTCCTGAAGGCGCAGGAGTTTCAACTGAAACGCGACATTGCCGATTATAAGAAGACAACGGCGGACGATTTGTTGAATATGCAGACCGGATTGTTCGGCTACAAAGGCAGGGTGCATTTCCAAATAGCGCCTTGCATCAACGATGAGCTGTCGAAGATAGACCACTCGTTGCCGAAGCCCGAGCTGTTTGCCCGCATTTCTATGCTGATAGACCAACGCATTCATGCCAATTACCGGATGTATCCAAACAATTACGTGGCGCACGATTTGCTCGAAGGAAGCGATAATTTCACCTCTCATTATACAGCAGAAGACAAGCAGCGTTTTGTTTCTTATATAGAAAAGCAGCTGCAACGCATCACGATACCTGATAAGGATACGGATTTTTTACGTGAGAAGATGTTACAGATGTATGCCAATCCGTTGAAAAACCAATTGGCGGTCTTGAAAAGATAGAGATATGAACAGGCGTTGTTATGGGTGGATTTTGCCATTGCTGCTCTGTCTGATGTCGGCGTGCGATGACGATAAGTATCATTACCCTTCGGTAAAACTGGAGTTCATGACTGCTTTTGCAGGAGCGGATGGCAGTTTGCGCAGTGTGCTGACGGACGAAGGAGAAAACCTTTCGGTGGTGGAAGACCGGACGAATACGCGCATTGACGCGAATGCTTCAGCCCGTATCATTAGCAATTATGCATTGGAGAGGGCTGCCGACGGTAGTCCCGGCGCAAGGCTGTATGCGTTGAGCCAGGTGATTTCCGGCCTTCCCCGGACAGCCGACAAATTTGAGGAAGGTGTCAAGACCGACCCGCTTGATGTGTTGAGCATCTGGATGGGGCTCGACTATCTGAATATGACGCTGGAAGTAAAAGAAGGAGGGAAACACACGTTGGATTTTGTAGAAGATGAAGTGACGGCAGATGCCGCGACCGGATGTTGCGATGTCTATCTGACGCTTTATCATGAAGTAGAGGAAAAGGTCGCATCTTATACGAGGCGTGTTTATGCCTCCTTGCCCTTGCGCCAATATGCAGCGGAGGGTGTGAGGAATGTGACGGTCCATTTAAGCGTGCATACCTATTCCGAAAACGTCAAGACCTATAACTTTGATTATATACCTGAATAAACATAAAAGATTCGATGAAAACTTTATTGGCGGGCTTTGGCCTTGTTTGTAGCACTTTCTTTTCCTGTTTGCAACAGAAAAGTTCTGAATTTAAGTCTGTTCCTGTAGATGAGTTTGCAACAATTATTGTTGCCCCGGATGTGCAGCTGCTGGATGTGCGTACTGTCGCCGAGTATTCAGAAGGACATATTCCCGGCAGTATCAATATCAATGTTCTGGATGAAGCTTTTGAAATTGTTGCCGATTCTATGCTGCAAAAAGAGAATCCTGTAGCCCTTTATTGTCGTAGCGGCAAGCGTAGTAAGAAAGCCGCCTCTATGCTGAGTAAGAAGGGCTATGTGGTCTATGAATTGGAAAAAGGTTTTCAGAGTTGGGCAGAAGTTGGAAAAGAAGTTGAAAAGTAGGCAATGGCTTTAGGAGGCATGGTTTACCTGAACTCAAGTTGTAAATGTGACCTTTTTTTTGTACATTTGTACCATAACTAAAATCTGATTTATGATGAAACGCAAATTTTTACTTTTTGTTTGGCTCCTGACTATTGTGTCGGGTGTCTTAGCTCAAAAGAAAGTCTCTGTTCTTGGTGATTCCTATTCTACTTTCTATGGTCATGTCACACCAGAATCCAATATCTGTTGGTACGGTCTCCCCGATGAGAAGAAAGAAAATGACGTGACGAAAGTGGAAGAAACTTGGTGGCATCTTCTGATAGAGGAACACGGCCTGCAATTGGAACGCAACAACTCATTTTCCGGTGCTACGATTTGTAATACGGGTTATAAGCAAGCCGATTTTTCGGATCGTTCTTTTGTCACCCGGATGGAAAACTTGGGCAATCCTGATATTATTCTTATTTTTGGAGGTACAAATGATAGTTGGGCAGGTGTCCCCATTGGTGAATTCCAGTACGAAAGTTGGACCAAAGAAAGTCTTTATTCTTTCCGCCCGGCATTTGCCCGTATGCTGGACTATATGATGAAGCGTTACCCCCGCGCCAAAATTTTCAATATCACCAATACCGAACTATCGGAAGAGATTACAACGTCTATGAATGAAATCTGTGCTCACTACGGCATTTGCAACATTCTTCTGCATGACATAGACAAACAATGGGGACATCCTTCTGTAGAAGGCATGAAAAGCATTTGCCTACAGGTGTGGAAAGCGGGCTTGAATGCCCTTTTCTAATCCTTTGGCGGAATCATGCACTTTTTGTCTTTGCTTGAAGGTTTTCCAATCATTGTTTTTCTTATACAAGCTTCTGCTTTATCCTTTTGAATATGTAATTGATTGATAATCATGTGTGAATAAGATGATTGATAGACCTGAGTATTTGTTAAATCGGGGTATATGTGTATGTAATCAGTATGCAGATGGTAGGTTTCGTTATTATGTTCTTTATCGGATTAATATATATAATAATGTGTCCCCCTTTTCCCCTTCCTCCTTTCTTCCTCAAAAACCTGTTATAAAACATACTTATAAATCAGCCATTTAAGAAAAAGTTCATGAAAACCCTCAAAAAAGTTCTCTATATATTTGGCCCATATCCTAAAACCCGCTACTTT
>NZ_JAICZW010000049.1 GCF_029057325.1 Bacteroides sp.
GGGAATCTACCGCATACCGTTCGTTCGTGGTGATGTGGGTCAGTTTCCCTTTCAGATGCTCCGCCTCCTCGCGGGAAGAAACCGGACGGATGCCGATGGCTTGGGCGATGTTGAGATGCTTTTCGTTCAGGTCGCCGAAAGAACGTTTGTAGCTGACGACTCCCCGGATGTTGCGGGGCTCGTTCAATTTGAGCGACATGTCTTTCTTCTTGCAGCCGGTGAGGGTGAACGAAGCAATCATTCCGGCAAGCAGCAAGAAGGGAATCCAATGAGTTTTAGTATCTGTTTTCATTTTCAAATGATTTAAGTTTCGCATATCTTTAAGCGGTTGTCAGGATACAAAGTTGACAAGGCTGCGAGGAAGGACAATGCCGATTCCTATCAGATGCCCCATTCATAAGACAGGCAGTAAGAAGGGCCTTGTACGCTTGTTTACTTGTTCGCTGAAAACAGGTTCAAGAACTTGCGGAACTTGAGCTAATGAGTACTATTTGTGGTAAAAATTCCCGCAAAGATAAGTAAACCGTCGAAACTGCAGGAACAGATGGCGGCTTTTTTCGGGTCTTTTTGTAACTTTGCGGCGAATTTTAGAATGCAAAAAGAACGTGCAACGATATTTTGTATATTTGGCATACGATGGCACCGCCTATCACGGTTGGCAGATTCAGCCCAACGGAGCGAGCGTGCAAGCGTGTTTGATGAAGGCGCTCTCCACTTTGTTGCGCCGAGAGGTGGATGTAGTGGGGGCGGGGCGTACCGATGCCGGTGTGCACGCTTCCTTGATGGTGGCCCATTTCGACAGCGAGACTCCGCTGGATCCTGCCTTTATGACCGATAAGCTGAATCGGCTTCTTCCTCCTGACATCTCCGTCTATCGGCTGCGTGCCGTAAAGCCGGATGCGCACGCCCGCTTTGACGCGACGGCACGTAAATATCGATACTATGTGACTACCGCCAAGAGGCCTTTCGGCCGTCAGTATCGTTGCCGTCTGTTCCGGACGCCGGATTTTGAACGGATGAACGAAGCGGCGCAAACCTTGTTCGACTATACGGACTTTACCAGTTTCAGCAAGCTGCATACGGATGTCAAGACCAACAACTGCCGGATTATACATGCCCGCTGGACACAGCAGGATGAGGTGACGTGGGTATTCACTATTCAAGCCGACCGATTCTTGCGCAACATGGTGCGTGCCATTGTCGGAACACTGCTCGAGGTGGGGGGCGGCAAGCTCTCCGTCGAAGGATTCCGGCGTGTCATCGAGCAGAAGGACCGTTGCCGGGCAGGCACGTCTGTTCCCGGTAATGCCTTGTTTCTGGTAGATGTCGCCTATCCGGAAGAAATTTTTTTAGTGGATAATGGATGATTGGGGGATGGTAATGAACTATCTTCCCTTCTCTTTCCTGTGAACTTGATTTTTTAATTTTCAATTTTCAACTTTTATGTGGCTTCTTCTCGCTTTCCTTTCTGCCGCCTTGTTGGGGTTTTATGATGCTTTCAAGAAACAGTCGCTTCGCGACAATGCCGTGCTTCCGGTGCTGTTTCTGAACACGATATTTTCCAGCCTGATATTCCTTCCTTTTATTCTGCTGTCTGCCTTTGCGCCTGCTGTGCTGGAAGGCACGCTGTTCGATGTTCCCGTGGTGGGGTGGGAGGCGCATAAGTACATTGTCGTGAAGTCGTTCATTGTGCTTTCTTCCTGGATATTCGGCTATTTCGGGATGAAGCATTTGCCGCTTACCATTGTCGGACCGATTAATGCCACTCGCCCGGTGATGGTGCTGGTGGGGGCTATGCTGGTGTTTGGCGAGCGGTTGAACCTTTACCAGTGGATAGGCGTGATGCTTGCCATACTCTCCTTCTTTATGCTGAGCCGTTCGGGGAAGAAGGAAGGCATCGATTTCAAGCATAACAAGTGGATTCTCTTCATTGTGTTGGCTGCTGTGGCGGGTGCTGTCAGCGGACTGTATGACAAATACCTGATGAAACACCTCAATCCGATGTTGGTGCAGTCGTGGTACAATGTCTATCAGGTCTTCATTCTGTGTCCCGTCATTCTGCTCTTGTGGTTTCCCAAGCGAAAGGAAAGTACCCCGTTCCGTTGGGATTGGACCATTGTCTGCATCTCCCTTTTCCTTTGCGCGGCAGACTTCGCTTACTTCTATGCCCTGAGTTACGAAGACTCTATGATTTCCATCGTTTCGATGGTCCGCCGTGGCAGCGTGGTGGTTTCCTTCCTGTTCGGTGCGCTCTTCTTCCGTGAAAAGAATTTGAAAAGCAAGGCTGTTGACCTCGTTTTGGTGTTGATTGGAATGTTCTTCTTGTATTTGGGGAGCAGATAAAAAGTAATAAAGTTGTCGGTTTGTTTGCACAGATGTGGATCTGTCTCTTATAACAATA
>NZ_JAICZW010000005.1 GCF_029057325.1 Bacteroides sp.
ATAATAATTCTTATAGTAAGATAGATCTGTCTCCGTTATGGTGCCGCAATCATAGGACGAGAAATCCGGGTCTTTGCCCATCTCCCCCTGATTCATGTATTTCATCAGTGCCTCTTTGCGTTTTGTTCCGTCCACCTTGTTTTTTTCTTCTGTCAAGCTTACATTAACCAGCTCATAAATGGGCACCAGCGAATATTGGTCAAAGTTGACCAATGCCACGTTCTTTTCAGTCACCGACTCGACCCATGCATCCAAATCCGCTTTCGTCAGTTTATTCGGTGAGGTTATCTTCTTTGCGGCGGCTTCATCTCCACCTGCCGCGTCAGCCTCTATCTTCACGCTGTTTAGGTTCTTGTTGTAAGACTCCTTGTACTTTTCGTCCACACTGCCTCCGGCGCTGACAAACAGCCCGTCGTAGCTGGCCTGCGCGAAAGCCTTGACATCGTAGTCTGATGTCACTTTGCTGACATCCACTTCCATGGAGTGGCGCACACGGCCACCCAAAGAGGCACTGACAACAACGTGAGTGCCATACTCCTTGATCAGTCGCTTGAGTCCTTCGGCAGTCGAGGGATAATCGGTGTACTCCTCTCCGGTCCACTCATCCTGATAGGGTACGCCGTTAATGGCATAATAGGCATCGGCACTCAGGTATCTCTTGCTGCGCAACAGTGCCTTGTAATCGGTTTCAAGAGAGGCTTTTCTGACCTCTATGGTGTAATAGGTGGAGGCAAACTCGTAGTTGCTGTTGCTGGCATGGTTCATGTCAAACGATGCGTTCGCCTCTGCCTTGAATTTGGCGAAACCGCCCTCCACGTTGGCTTTCGCGGCAAGCTGGTCGGTCATGTCGTTGACAATGGAACCCGAAAGCGTCTCAAGCGAGGTCTTGACCTGCACAGGACCTAATACGAGCAGTTTGTCTTCGATGAGGTTCTTTGTGCAGAATATCTCCTTTCTCACCGAACGGGAATTTGCCCAATATCCGGTAGCATCGTAGCCGTAGCCCACGGCATAGACATTGTTGGAGGTTTCCAACTCTCCGGCAGCATTGTCATCGTAGTCGCCCGCATACTTCTGCAATACGCGCAGTTCGCGGTTCTGATTCTCGTGTCCTTCAAAGATGAAGGAGAGTGTTCCTGCTTTACGCCTTTCACCCTGATTATTGTCCAGCGTCAAGGTCACGGTGGCATCACCCGTTCCGCTTTCAGGAGAGACGGTGAGGAAATAGTCGTCAGTCTCGATGCGCCAGGGACCGTCGGCCTTGACTTCGAGCTGGTGTGTGGAGCGCCAGGCATCCACAACAAGCTGGTTCTCTACCGTTCCGATGGGATACTTCACTTCCGCCTTGAACGCATCATCATCGCTGCACGATGTAAAGGTGAGGAATGTGATTCCTGCCAATAGGGATAAAAATTTTTTCATGTCTGTTATTTTATGGGTTAATAGTATCTAAAATCGCTTCTGAAAAATAGCAGCACCCGTCACCGTTCTGCAACGACACTCGTCACCGACCTGTGATGACACTCGTCACCGACCTGTGACGGCACTCGTCGCAGCCCGGTGACGCTGCCCGCAAAGAAAAACTTAGCCTAACGGATTCTTGTCCTGACCATCGCCGTCGCCCGTACCGCTGCCTCCACCTGTGTTTCCACCCGTGCTTCCACCCGTAGTGGGAGCCGTGCCGATGTAGATTGTCTTCTCCACGCTACGCGGTGTTTTCATCAACGTTTTGCTGTTGACGAATTGCGTAGTCAGCTTCAGCGTATAAGTGCCATTGGCAAGATTGGCGGGGATGATGAACGTCACCTTCGACGGGTCGTTGATGACGAAGAGGTCTTCCGTGATATTGGTGACGACGCCGCTTTCCGAGGTCAGCGTGATGCCCACCGAGGTATCGGTGCCCGCCACCTTGATTTTGCTGCCCGTCAGCGTGAAGGCGCGTCCTGCCGTGGCGCTGGCATCGGTGGCGCGGGTGGAGGCATCGGCCACGCCGCCGATGTACATGGCAGAGCCTTTCTCGCCGATAATGTTCACGCGGGTCTTCTTGATTGCCTCGCGCAGGTCGGCGCCCATCTGGAAGTTCACGGTGATGGAGTTCTTCGCCGGATTCCACTGCGAGTTCTCGATGATGCCCCGGAAGGATGCCTGCGCATAGTACAGCCCGTCGTTCACGCTGACACCGGAGAGCAGCAGACGAGTGATGACTCGCTTGTACAAGGCAACCACGTGTTGGATGGTCTCTTCGCGCAGACCGGAGTCTTCCGCTTTCATTTCGGCGATGATGCGTGCCGTGTCGGCGTTGCCGTTCGATACCGGGACAAGAATCTTGTCCTCTTTGTCGTCCACGGTCACGGTGTTGTCCGCCAGTTGGCCGTTGAATTGGTAGATGATTTCTTCTGCCATGATGTTTTTGTTTTTATTGATTAATGAATGCCGGCCGTTCGTCGCCGGATTATCGGCTTATCACCACCAGCGTCTGTCCCTTGTCGAGCGCCTCCTTCACCTGTTCGCTCCCTTTGGTCACTTTGCAGAGGCTGATGTCATCGCCCAGCAACTCTTCAATGCGCAGGCGGCCTATTTCGGTGCGGGCCTCCTTGCCGGCGATGGTCTTGACGGTATAGACGTTGAACGACTGCCCTTCGTAGGCGCCATCGGCAGCGCCGAGGTCGATGTAGGCGGTCTTCATCTTCTTCTCTTTCTTCACCTCGCCGCCCTCGATGATGGAGGCGTGGAGGGGGAACAGGCGGTTGTAGCAGGATGCCACTCTGTTCGTGAGCCATTCCAAGGTGTTGCTCATCGCCTTCTCTTCCGAACCCATCCAAGAGGCATCGGATTCGGAAAGATTGAAAGTCTGGCTGTTGTCAATTGTCCCGGTAACCGGGTTTTTCAGGTTGACTGTCACGCTGACAAGTCCTCGGTAGTAGGTGTTGGTAATCTTTTCTTTCTTGCTGTTGGTGGTGGTTTCCGTTTTGGTGACGGTGCTGATGTTGGCTATCACGCCGTCCACGCAGAAGGCAGGTTCGCCCTCCGCAAGTTCGTCCGGCAGGAAGTCGCCGTCCACGGTGCGGAACCTCACTATCCGGCTCAGACCAGTGACGATGCTTGCCCTCACGGCATCGGCATACTGGGGTTGGTGCTTGGAGCTATTGCCCGTCAACAATATGTCGGTTACGCTCTTCAGTACCTTACCGGCTGTGGAGTTTTCTCCCTCCGGACTATTGTAGATGAAATCGCCTACGCTGATTTTGAATACGGTGTTTTTCTCTTTCTGACCGTAGGCGGGTAGAAACGCCCACAGCATCAGGATGCTCAGGATGGAAATTGTCTTGATTGCTTTCATCGTTTCCTTTCTTCTCAATAATAAAGCGACAAAAGTAAATATCAATAACGAGCAGGGGGCTCCATCCGAATATGTTGTTCTCCACGAAAATCACGCAAGTTCTCCATGAAAATCACGGAGAACATTAAAATGCTGATAAAGAAAGAATTAAAAAAGGAGGATTTTCATATCAGATGGATGTGGTGAAGCACCGAAAACAGGATGATATATACTACCGCCGTAGTGGAAAGAAACAACAGATACTTGGAATCCTTTGTGAATGTGACTGGCAGCGAAACGCTTCGTAACTGCATATAATCGGGCTAAAAGCCCGCTAATGACGGAAAGCGTTATCGTGTGCCATCTCGTGTTTCCGTAATAGTCTCATTCTGTCATCCTGAGCGAAGTCGAAGAATCTACTCCCTTTGAATATACAAAAAGAGAAGGGCGTACACGAAGAGAAGAGATCCTTCGACTTCGATGACAGAATAATTGCCAAAATCACTCCTCCATCGAAAGATTGCCTTCATCCTTCCGGAATTCCGAAGGACTCATGCCGAACTTCTTCTGGTATTCCGAAGGGCTCATGCCGAACCTCTTCTTGAACTGGTTGTAGAAAGAGCCGTTCGACATCCGGGCGGCTTTGGCAATGGCATCTATGCTCCACGAGGGATTCTCACCCATCAACTTTACGGCATAGTCCAGACGGCAGTTGTGGATGTATTGCGAAAAGGTGCATCCGGCATACTCCTTGAAGAAAGTGGAGAACTTATTGGCAGGAACAGGAAACTCTGCCAACAGAGACGCCTTCGAGAAGTCGGGATTCAGGAAGAGCCGACGGGCAATCACCTCATGATCCATGCGTTCGAAAAGCAGGCGGTCGAATTCCGTCAGTTCCACCGTGGCAGCACTGCCGTTTGAAGAAGACGGAGCGGCGGCAACAGCGGAAGGCGGAACAGCGAACGTAGCCTCTTCGGTGGGAGCGGCCGTATGGCTTGCCACCTTCTCCTGCAAGCGGATAAGCTCTTCCTGCAATTCGGACACCTTGCCTTTGTAGCCCATCAGTTCGTTGAGGGTCTTCACCATGCTCCGGTTCTTGCTGCTGACGATGCGGTTGTAACGGAGCACACGGACCATGAACACGATACAGAGCGAGAGGAACAGCATAGCGGCGGCAATGACGATATTGCGGACAAGGATGGAAGCCGACTGGCGTTCTATCTGAAGCGCCTGCTCGCCGGTCTTGTAGATTTCGGCGAGTTCAAGCGCCTTCAACGCATATTCCAACGCTTTGTTATCGTCCGATAATCCATTGTGATAGACCACCGCACGCAGTCGGTTGACATCAAAATCGGTCATCCTTCCTTCCTGCTCCGCCGAGTCAATCAACACAAGGGCTCTTTCCGGCTCTTGAATGGAAAGGCTGCTGATATACGGGACAGTGAAAAGCGTGTCGGTTACGGCATTTTCTTCTTTGGAACCGCATCCGTAGGTGACGGCCAGCAGAGGAAAGGCAAAGGCAAGAAGCAGGTAGATAAGTTTCTTCATCAGTTACTGTTTCTCTTTGATAAGTCCGGTACGATATGCCACCAGCAGTTTCTTGAGGTCTTGTATCTGGGTGACGAGGGCACGCCCTTTGTCCGTGTCCTTCACCATCATGCGTTGCGAATTGAACTCAATGACGAAGGTAGTCGATTTGATGTCCTGCCCCTCCTCTATCGCCTTCTGGCGGCTCTGGAACGGTTCGTGCTGCACCAGCTGAAGGCCGTGAGAATGATACACCAGCGTATAGCCCGCAATGCCCGTTTCAGGCTGATAGGCTTTGGAGAATCCACCGTCAATCACCAACAGCTTGCCATCCGCCTTGATGGGCTGCTCGCCCTTGATGGTCTTCACCGGCACATGGCCGTTGATGATGTGCGAATGGGATCCCGGCTCTACGCCAAACTCCCGCAAGATGTTGTCGCACACGACCGATTCGTTACGCAACGTATAATAGTAGCCTTTCGTCTCCTTGCTCAGGCTCTTGTCTGTCAGGAAATAGCGTTCAAAGGTGGCCATCTTATCCTTGTCGAACGAGGGGGCGTCAGGACCGCACCACATATACCAGACAAAATCCAACGCGAACCGTTTGCTTTCCGAACCGTCTTCCTCAAAATAGGCACGGCGAATCAACTGGTCGGTCTTTTGCAGCAACGTGCGCCCCCAATACTCTTTCTCACCGATGCGGACACGCTTGAAACTGCCATCCTCGTTCAGCGGCACCGAAGCATGATAAAGCAGGTTGCTGTTGCACACCAGGTACATGCCGCCGTAAGTGAACAGGCAACGCATGTGTTTCTTCAGCTTCTCGCTATTCATGAAGGAGGTATGGATTCGGTGCATCAGCTCGCGTTCTTCGTCCGAAAGGCGATACGGATCGGCAGGGTTGATGGTCGGGAAGTTCGTGTCGCGCAAGGCATACTCCTTGCCTTCATAGACAAACACGCCGCGCTCAAAATCAATCTTATGCAGCAACTTCCGGCCCTCCATACCGAACTCCGGACGACGGTCGATGATTTCCGCCTCCAGCTTGAGCTGTATCACCGTAATCGCCTTATGCATCTGCGTAATCAGGCGCAACGTCTTTTCGTTATATTCTCCATCGGCAAAGTTCATCTTCGGAGCAAAGATGGTGCAAGGATCATCTCCATAGGTATCCATGGCAAAAGTGGCAAGGGGCAGCAGGTTGATGCCGTAGCCGTCTTCCAACGTGGCCAGATTGGCATATCGCATTGACATACGGATGACGTTTGCCATACAGGCGTCATTGCCCGACGCGGCACCCATCCACAGGATGTCATGATTGCCCCACTGGATATCGAAATTGTGATAATCGCAAAGCGTGTCCATGATGATGTGCGCACCCGGACCGCGGTCGTAGATGTCGCCCACGATATGCAGTGAGTCAATGGTCAGGCGCTGTATCAGGTTGCACATGGCTACAATAAAATCATCCGCCCGCTTCGTAGATATGATGGTACTGATAATCACGTTGATATAGGCATGCTTATTCGGCTCGATGGTCGATTCGTGCAGCAGCTCCTGAATGATGTACGAGAACTTTGCGGGAAGCGCCTTGCGCACCTTTGAGCGCGTATATTTGGAAGAGACGTTCTGGCAGACCTTCACCAAC
>NZ_JAICZW010000050.1 GCF_029057325.1 Bacteroides sp.
GTCCTAGGGAGTGGAGTTTGTCCGAAGAACGTCCGAAGCCGAATAGGCCCTGGTAGGGGTGGGACAGGAAGCAGATAGGGAGAACGGGGAAAAAACGGGAAAAGGGGATTTTTTCGCCGGAACGTATCGGCCGTAAAAAACGAAAAAGAAAACATTTTACATTCATAAAAAAGCGGAACGTCTATCGCAACGCCACACACCTGCCCGTTGACGCTTTGTCGCTTTGTCGTTTTGTCGTTTTGTCGGTGAGGAGAGAGCAGTGCACAGAGATACGGGAACAGGGAGAGGTTGTCCGAAAATCTTGTTGTCGCTTATATGCTGTTATGATTTCAGGCACGGATTTCACGGTTTTTTCTTTGCCCTATCCGTGAAATCTGTGTAATCCGTGCCTGAAAGAAGTGCCTGAAAGAAAGCATAACGGAAGTTCTCGGACAGCTTGGGGAGGAAAATGAGAAAGCCGTGTCTTTTTATTCCCCTTTTTCTTTCTCCCCCCGCTGATTTTGTGTATCTTTGCAGCCAAGAAACGATAAAAGATAACTCATAAACCATAAAATCATAAATCACAAGTATGATTCTTTTTTTCAGAACCCCATCTAAGAGCGTGATTGCCGTAGAATGCGGTCACGAACTTCCTCAAGCAGACATTGACAAACTCTGTTGGCTTTTTGGCGAAGCCACCCCCGAAAGTGAAGAGAACCTGCAAGGACATTTCGTCGGCCCGCGCCGCGAAATGATTACTCCCTGGAGTACCAATGCGGTAGAAATCACCCAGAACATGGGATTGGACGGCATCGCCCGCATCGAGGAATACTTCCCCGTAAAAGATGAGAACGCAGACCATGACCCGATGTTACAACGCATGTACAAAGGGCTGGACCAGAACGTATTCACCACCAACCGTCAACCGGAGCCCATCGTGCACATCGAAGACCTGGAAGCCTACAACGAGCAAGAAGGCCTGGCACTCTCCAAAGAGGAAATGGAATACCTCCAGAAGGTGGAAAAAGACCTCGGACGTCCGCTGACCGACTCCGAAGTGTTCGGCTTCGCCCAGATCAACTCCGAACACTGCCGCCACAAAATCTTTGGCGGAACATTCATCATCGACGGGGTGGAGCAAGAGTCTTCGCTCTTCCAGATGATCAAGAAGACCACACAAGAGAACCCCAATAAAATCATTTCGGCTTACAAGGACAACGTAGCCTTTTCCGAAGGACCCGTCATCGAGCAGTTTGCCCCGGCAGACCACTCCAAGCCCGACTATTTCCAAGTAAAAGACATCAAGAGCGTCATCTCGCTGAAAGCGGAGACACACAACTTCCCCACCACCGTAGAACCGTTCAACGGCGCCTCTACCGGTACAGGCGGTGAAATCCGCGACCGTATGGGTGGCGGTAAAGGCTCCTGGCCCATCGCCGGAACCGCTGTCTATATGACCTCCTACCCCCGCACCGACGAGGGTCGCGAATGGGAAGAGCTGCTGCCCGTGCGCAAATGGCTGTACCAGACTCCCGAACAGATTCTGATTAAAGCCTCCAACGGTGCCAGCGACTTTGGAAACAAGTTCGGACAACCGCTGATTTGCGGCTCCGTACTGACTTTCGAGCACAAGGAGAAAGAAGAGGTTTACGGCTACGACAAAGTCATCATGCTGGCCGGCGGCGTGGGCTACGGCACACAGCGCGACTGCCTGAAGGGCAAACCCGAAGCCGGCAACAAGGTAGTGGTGCTGGGCGGCGACAACTACCGCATCGGTCTGGGTGGCGGCTCCGTATCGTCGGTTGACACCGGACGCTATAGCAGCGGCATCGAGCTGAACGCCGTGCAACGTGCCAACGCAGAGATGCAGAAACGTGCCTACAACGTGGTACGCGCCCTCTGCGAGGAGGAGGAGAACCCCGTAGTCTCCATCCACGACCACGGTTCGGCAGGACACGTCAACTGCCTGTCCGAATTGGTGGAAGAGTGTGGCGGACTGATTGACATGAGCAAATTGCCCATCGGCGACAAGACCCTCTCGGCCAAAGAAATCATCGCCAACGAAAGCCAGGAGCGCATGGGTCTGCTGATTCAAGAAGAAGCCATCGAACACGTGCGCAAGGTGGCCGAACGCGAACGCGCCCCGATGTACGTGGTGGGTGAAACCACCGGCGACCACCGCTTCGCCTTCCAGCAGGCAGACGGCGTGCGTCCCTTCGACCTTGCCGTAGAGCAGATGTTCGGCTCTTCTCCCAAGACCTACATGGTGGATAAAACCGTAGAACGTAAATACGACGTGGTGACTTACGACATCACCAAACTGGACGAATACATCCAACGCGTGCTCCAACTGGAAGCCGTTGCCTGCAAAGACTGGCTGACCAACAAGGTGGACCGCTGCGTGACCGGACGTGTGGCACGCCAGCAGTGTCAGGGCGAGTTGCAGTTGCCGCTGAGCGACTGCGGTGCCGTGGCGTTGGACTACCGCGGCAAGAAGGGTATCGCCACCTCGCTGGGCCATGCCCCGCAGGCTGCCCTTGCCGATCCCGCCGCAGGCTCTGTGCTCTCCGTCAGCGAAGCGTTGACCAACCTGGTATGGGCACCGCTTGCCGAAGGACTGGACAGCGTATCGCTCTCCGCCAACTGGATGTGGCCCTGCCGCTCGCAGGAAGGTGAGGATGCTCGCCTCTACAAGGCCGTGCAGGCATTGAGCGACTTCTGCTGCGCCCTGCAAATCAACGTGCCCACCGGCAAGGACTCCCTCTCCATGACACAGAAATACCCCGACGGAAGCAAAGTCATCGCTCCGGGCACGGTCATCGTATCTGCCGGAGGCGAGGTGTCGGACATCCGCAAAATTGTCTCTCCGGTGATGAAGAACAACCTCAAGAGCCGGTTCTACCACATCGACTTCTCGTTCGACACGCTGCAATTGGGCGGCTCGGCATTCGCACAGTCACTCAACAAGGTAGGCAGCGACGTGCCCACCGTAAAAGATGCGGAATACTTCCGCGACGCCTTCCTCGCCGTGCAGCAGCTGGTGAACGAGGGACTTATCCTTGCCGGACACGACATCTCTGCCGGCGGTCTCATCACCACCCTGCTGGAGATGTGCTTCGCCAACACCGAAGGCGGTATGGAAATCAACCTCGACAAGCTGAAAGAGAATGATATCGTCAAAGTGCTCTTCGCCGAAAACCCGGGTATCGTCATCCAGGTGGCGGACAAAGACTCGGCCAAAGTGAAAGACATCCTCGACAAGGCAGGTGTAGGTTATATCAAAATCGGCGCACCCTGCGAAGAACGTCACATCATGGTCAGCAAAGACGGTTGCAGCTACCAATTCGGCATCGACCATCTGCGCGACGTATGGTACTCCACTTCTTACCTGCTCGACCGTAAACAAAGCTTCAACGGCAAGGCCAAAGAACGCTTTGAGAACTACAAGCAGCAACCGCTGGAACCGGTCTTCGGTCCGTCGTTCACCGGCAAGCTGAGCCAATGGGGACTTGACCCCGACCGCCGCACAGCATCGGGCATCCGTGCTGCCGTCATCCGCGAGAAGGGTACCAACTCCGAACGCGAAATGGCATACGCCTTCTGGCTGGCAGGTTTTGATGTAAAAGATGTCACGATGACCGACCTCATCAGCGGACGCGAAACGCTGGAGGATGTCAACGTCATCGCCTTCTGCGGAGGTTTCTCCAACTCCGACGTATTAGGGTCGGCCAAAGGATGGGCAGGCGCGTTCCTCTTCAACCCCAAGGCCAAAGCCGCGTTGGACAACTTCTATGCACGCGAAGACACACTCTCGTTGGGTGTCTGCAACGGTTGCCAGCTGATGGTGGAACTGGGACTTATCAATCCCGAACATCCGGCAGACAAGAAAGCGCGCATGGAGCACAACGACTCCCATAAGTTTGAAAGCAACTTCGTAGGCCTGACCATCCCCACCAACCGCAGCGTGATGTTCGGTTCGTTGAGCGGATTTAAAATAGGTACGTGGGTGGCTCACGGAGAAGGCAAGTTCAACCTGCCGCTGCCCGAAGACGAATATAATGTAGTGGCCAAATTCTCCTACGACGAGTATCCTGCCAACCCGAACGGCTCTTCCTACAGCGTAGCGGCCATTGCCAGCAAGGATGGACGTCATCTGGCCATCATGCCGCATCCTGAGCGTACCATCTTCCCCTGGCAGTGCGGTTACTATCCCGAAGAACGCCTGCACAGCGATCAGGTCACTCCATGGATTGAAGCATTCGTCAACGCACGCAAGTGGGTGGAAGAAAAGATGAAAAAGTAATCATCTGACATAATCTGAATGAGAGGGGGATGTGTCTTGTTCGGCACATCCCCCAACCGTCAGGGAACTTCTGTTATGCAATCTTTTAGGCACGGATTACACGGATTTCACGGATTTTTTCTTTGTTTGAACCGTGCAATCCGTGTAATCCGTGCCTAAAATCATCACGCAATGTAAACAACCACAAAGTTCTCAGACCACTTTCCTCCTTACTTATTTATACAACTATGAACCTCTATCTTGAAGCATTCTCCATCTTCTTTAAGATTGGAGCCTTTACCATCGGCGGAGGCTATGCCATGGTACCGTTAATAGAGAACGAGATTGTCACCAAACGCAACTGGATAGCGAAAGAGGACTTCATCGACCTGCTTGCCATCTCGCAATCCGCTCCGGGCATTCTGGCCGTCAACATATCCATCTTCATCGGCTACCGGCTGCGGGGCATACGTGGCAGCATCGTCACGGCACTGGGCACCATACTGCCCTCGTTCCTCATCATCCTTGCCATCGCGCTGTTCTTCCACAACTTCAAGGACAATGCCGTTGTAGAGCGCATCTTCAAAGGCATCCGTCCGGCGGTAGTCGCCCTGATTGCCGCCCCCACATTCAGCATGGCCAAATCGGCACGGATAAACCGCTACAATATATGGATACCCATTGTCTCGGCGCTGCTCATCTGGCTGGCAGGCTTCTCCCCTATTTGGATTATCATCGCAGCAGGAGTAGGGGGATACTTTTGGGGAAAAATTAAAAAATGAAAATTGAAAATTGAAAGTGGCAGATAATAGATGACCGGGTGATAAAGGAGACATCGCTCTATCACCTTATCACTCTATCACTACTTACTAACAACGAATCACTATCTATGATTTTCTTACAGTTATTCTATACCTTCTTTAAGATTGGACTTTTCGGATTCGGTGGCGGCTATGCCATGCTCTCCATGATACAAGGCGAAGTAGTGACCCGTTATGGCTGGCTCACGCCTCAGGAGTTCACGGATATTGTGGCCATCAGCCAGATGACCCCCGGGCCGATAGGCATCAACACGGCGACCTACGTAGGCTATACCACGATAGCCGAACACTATAGTGCCGGCATCGGTGTATTGGGGTCGTTCATCGCTACGTTCGCAGTGGTGCTCCCCTCGTTCATCCTGATGCTGACCATCAGCAAATTCTTCTTGAAATATCAGAAGCATCCCGTGGTGGAAGCGGTGTTCAACGGACTCCGTCCGGCGGTAGTGGGCTTGCTGGCCTCGGCAGCACTGGTCCTGATGAATGCGGAGAACTTCAGTTCACCGAAGGAAGATATGTATTCCTTCGTCATCAGTTGCCTCATCTTCTTAGTGGCATTTATCGGTACAAGGAAATATAAGCTGAACCCCATCGGAATGATTGTGGCGTGCGGGGCGGCGGGACTGATTCTTTATTAATTGAGAATTGAAAAATGAGAAATGAGAATGAAGAATTAGGCTGCGCGGTGTAATCACTTCGTATGGGATTCTTCATTCTCAATTATCAATTCTCAACTCTTAACTCTTAAAGCTTTATTTTCTTTCCTACGGATTTCGACTCGTTGTGCAGACGGTCGAGGGCGGTCACCACGTAGTGATACTTTGTTTTCCCGTCTTCGTAAGGGAGTTTGTAGAAGTTGTTGCGCGTGATGGCTACGATGTGCGACGGGTCGTCTATATCCACCTTCTCTTTCGCATCGAAACGATAGACCACATACTGCACGGCACGGTTCATCTCTTCCTTATACTTGGGGGCTGTCCAGAACAAGATATATCCGTCTGCTGTCCATATAGGTTTCAGCTTGCGTACCTTTTCCGGTGCTTCGTTATCCATGAAATCGAACACGGGAGGCAGGGCGGGATATTTGTGATATTCGGCAATCAGGGCGTCGCGATACTTACCCGCATTCTCTATCACCGCGCTGGCCGGCCACTGGCAACTGCCGCCGATGGTCTGGTAGGCACGTTGCAACGCCATCTTGCGGGGAAGCTGATGGATGGATGGTTTCTTAGGATCGGCGTTCTGTACGGTATTCATCACCGATTGTCCGATGAACAACGGACGGTTCTCCGTATGCGTCGCCCACCACTTCACCAAAGTCTCATAGTCGGCCACCGGATGACCGACGTGCCAGTAAATCTGTGGGATGTTGTAGTCGATCCACCCTTCGCGTGCCCACAGCAACACATCGGCATAGAGGTCATCGTAGTTCTGCAAGCCCCGGGTCTTGCTGCCCAGCGGGTCGCTGCTCTCGTTGCGGTAGATGCCGAAAGGAGAAACACCGAACTTCACCCACGGCTTGATGCTGCGGATGGTTTCGTGCAGCTTCTTTATCAGCATATTCACGTTGTTGCGCCGCCAGTCTGCCTTGTTGCTGAAACCGCCGCCATAGCGGGCGAAGCTGGCACCATCGGGAAAGTCTTCCCCCTTGACGGGATAGGGATAGAAATAGTCGTCCATGTGAATGGCATCCACATCATAACGGGAAACAATGTCGCTCACCACCATACAGATGTGACGGCGGCTTTCGGGCAGTGCCGGGTCGAAAAGCAACTGGTTATTATACTTCACGAACCATTCGGGATGGATATTATAGATATGGTTGGACGCTATCTGGGCGCTCAAGGTCGTCAGGGCACGATAAGGATTAATCCATGCGTGGAACTCCATCGCACGCTTATGGCACTCCTCAATCATAAACGTCATCGGATCCCAATAGGGTTCGGGCGCCTTGCCCGGCACACCGGTAAGGAAACGGCTCCACGGCTCCAACTGTGAGGCATACAAGGCATCCGCCTCCACACGTACCTGAAATATAATGGCATTGATGCCGGCTTCTTGCAAAGAGTTCAACTGCTTCACCAGATTCTTTTTCAACTTTTCGGTGGGTACTCCGCGGAACTGCCCGTTCACGGCTTGTATCCATGCGGCACGGAATTCACGTTTGGGGTGCGCAGCCCCGGTCTGCACCTGCGCCAATACTCCCCCTGCCACCAACAGCAAGAGGAATAGAGATAAAAAGGATTTTACTCTCATCTTTTTCGGTTATCACTTATTAATTTATTTAAGTTCCGCATATCTTTGATAGGCTGTCAGAATACAAGTTAACGAGGCCATACGGCGAAGTGATTCAGGATTCAGGTTTCTACCCGCATCCTATTCACCAAACAGGCAGATAGGAGAGCCTTGCACACTTGTTTACTTGTTCACTGAAAGCAAGTTCAAGAACTTGCGAAACAATACTCCATACTTTCATACAATGCGTATATACGCTTTTGAATCAGCAAAAATAAGGGTTGTTGGGGAAATGTACAAATTACGGGGTCTTGTTCTGTTCCATAATTAAGAATATTCCACCAAAAGATATGAGCTTATTAATTTTATTTCTATTTTTGCCATACTTGTGAAGGAAAAGTATGACAGAAATAAAGATGAGCAAAAGAGACAAAGATATTGCACTCTTCGTTGCATTCTGCATTGAAGAATATGGGGCGGCAAAAGGAATAACCGGTGAACAGGTTCTTGAATTGTTTTCACAGTATAATGTGATTGATTATCTCAGCAAGTGCTTTGAGCCGCTTCATACTCAAAGCCGTCAATGGCTCATAGAAGAGATAGACGAATTTATCGAAATAAGGAAAAAAACCAAAGAAGCATGAAGATATATCACGGCAGTTTAGAAGTGGTAGAGCACCCTATGATACTCCTGCCCAACCGCAAGCTTGACTATGGCGAAGGTTTCTACACCACGACCTCAGAGAAACAATCCAAAGAATGGGCGGAAAGACGTATGCTTGAAAAGCATTCCACTTATGCTTATGTAAATGTATATGAATTTGATGACAAGAAGTTAACAGATTTCAAAAGCCTTATTTTCTCTGAACCAAATAGAGAATGGGTAGAGTTTGTCATGGCAAACAGAACCCAAAAAGGTTTTATCCACGATTACGACATCGTGTATGGTCCGGTAGCTAACGACAGAGTGTACCTTCAGTTCGGCCTGTATGAGTCTGGTGTCATCAGCGTTGAGACACTTATCCGTGAGCTAAAAACCTATAAACTAATTGACCAGTACCTTTTCCATACAGAAAGGGCACTGACATCCTTGCATTTTATTGAAGCTATTAAAATAGAGTAAAGAATTATGTTCCAGATAAATCAAAACAATCTCCACCTGCTCCTGCCGGGAAAAGTAAGCTGGTTGGTCGAATATCTACACGATGACTACGGCTTCACACTTCAAGAGTGCTTACACCGCATCTATCGTTCAAAACTCTATAAGAAACTCTCAACCGAAAGCACCAAGTATTGGCGTTTAGGACCGGTGGATTTGTACGAAGAACTAAAAACAGAATTATAAAACATAAAAAACTAATTCTTCCCCATTTTCAAGAAAAGCACTACCTTTGTATGCTGTAAGGCATTACAAAACACTGAACCAAGTCTATAATATGGCAGAAAGTACATCCATCCTCATAAAAGGAGCACGCGTCAACAACCTGAAGAATATCGACGTGGAAATTCCCCGTAACAAACTCGTAGTCATCACCGGGCTGTCCGGCTCCGGAAAGTCCTCGCTTGCCTTCGACACGCTCTATGCCGAAGGACAACGCCGCTACGTGGAGAGCCTCAGCAGCTACGCCCGCCAGTTTCTGGGACGCATGAGCAAGCCGGAATGCGACTTCATCAAAGGCATTCCGCCCGCCATCGCCATCGAGCAGAAGGTGAGCAGCCGCAACCCGCGCTCCACCGTAGGCACATCGACGGAAATCTACGAATACCTACGCCTGCTCTACGCACGCGTGGGAAAGACGTTCAGCCCCGTCAGCGGACAGGAGGTGAAAAAGCACTCCACAGAAGACATCGTGAAGTGCATGCTGGAACAGCCGGAAGGGACGAAATATACCGTACTTGCCCCCATCCTGCTGCGCGAAGGCCGCACCCTGCAACAGCAACTGGACATCGACCTGAAGCAGGGATTCACCCGACTGGAGGTGAACGGAAGCATGGTGCGCATCGATGAATACACCCCGAAGAAAGATGACGTGATCTTCCTCTTGGTGGACCGCCTGAGTGCCTCTTCCGAAAAAGACTCCGTCAGTCGATTGACCGACTCTGCCGAGACAGCCATGTACGAAGGGGACGGTGCCTGCCTGCTGCGCTTCTATCAACCTGACGGCACCACCAGCCTCTATCGTTTCAGCAACCGATTTGAAGCTGACGGCATCACTTTTGAAGAGCCCCATGACCAGATGTTCTCTTTCAACTCACCCATCGGTGCCTGCCCCGAATGCGAAGGATTCGGTAAGGTTGTCGGCATTGACGAGCACCTGGTGATACCCGACCGCTCCTTGTCTGTCTATGACGGGGCTGTCGTATGCTGGCGGGGCGAAAAGATGGGAGAATGGCGCGACATGGTGATACATGGAGCCGAAAAGGCGGGCTTCCCCATCTTCACTCCCTACTACGAACTGACCGATGAACAACGCCGGATGCTATGGGAAGGAACGCCCTACTTTGAGGGTATCAACGCCTTCTTCAAGATGGTGCAAGAAAACCAATACAAGATACAATATCGCGTGATGCTGGCACGCTACCGTGGAAAGACCATCTGCCCCAAATGCCACGGCACCCGCCTGAAGCCGGAAGCCAACTATGTCCGTGTGGGAGGGCGCAGCATCTCCGAACTGGTGAACTTGCCCATCACGGAACTGAAGACGTTCTTCGACCACCTGAAACTGCCCTCGCACGATGCCGACATCGCCCGCCGACTGCTGACGGAAATCAACAACCGCATCCGCTTCCTGATAGATGTAGGATTGGGTTACCTCACCCTGAACCGGCTGAGCAACTCCCTTTCGGGCGGTGAGAGCCAACGCATCAATCTCGCCACCTCGTTAGGCAGCAGCCTCGTGGGAAGCCTCTACATTCTCGACGAGCCAAGCATCGGGCTCCACAGCCGCGACACGGACAAACTGATACAGGTGCTCCGCCAACTACAACAGCTGGGCAACACGGTAGTGGTAGTGGAACACGACGAGGATATTATCCGCGCCGCCGACTACATCATCGACATCGGCCCCAATGCAGGACGACTGGGCGGAGAAGTGGTTTATGTGGGAGATATGAAGGATATTTTGGGGAGTGATAAGGTGGTAAGTGATAAGGCGGTAAGTGATAAAGTGACATCACCTACCACATTATCACCTACCACCACCTCTTACACCGTGCGCTACCTGCGGGGCGAAGAGACCATTCCCGTACCGGAACATCGCCGCCCGTGGAACAACTACATCGAGATAAAAGGAGCGAGGGAAAACAACCTGAAAGGGGTGAACGCACGCTTTCCGTTGAACGTAATGACCGTAGTGACCGGTGTCAGCGGATCGGGCAAGAGCACGCTGGTGCGCGACATCTTCTACCGTGCCCTGAAGCGCGAACTGGACGAATGCAGCGACCGTCCGGGAGAGTTCTCTTCCATCGGCGGAGATTTGCAGAACCTGCGCAACGTGGAGTTCGTGGACCAGAACCCCATCGGAAAATCATCGCGAAGCAATCCGGTAACTTACATCAAAGCCTATGATGAAATCCGTAAACTTTGGGCCGAACAGCCACTTGCCAAACAGATGGGTTACAGCGCCGGCCATTTCAGCTTCAACAGCGAAGGCGGCCGTTGCGAGGAGTGCAAGGGCGAAGGTACCATCACCGTAGAGATGCAGTTCATGGCCGACCTGGTGCTGGAGTGCGAATCCTGCCACGGCAAACGATTCAAAGCCGATACCTTAGAGGTGAAGTTTCACGAAGCAAACATCTACGATGTACTGGAAATGACCGTGAACCAAGCCATCGAATTCTTCACAGAGCACGGACAAAAGAAGATTGTGAAGAAGTTGCAACCCTTACAGGACGTAGGTTTGGGCTACATCAAACTGGGACAATCCTCCTCCACCCTCTCCGGGGGAGAGAACCAGCGCGTGAAGCTCGCCTACTACCTCAGCCAGGAGAAGGCAGACCCCACCCTCTTCATCTTCGACGAGCCGACCACCGGACTGCACTTCCACGACATCAAGAAGCTGCTCGAAGCCTTCGACGCCCTGATACGACGCGGTCACAGCATCGTCATCATCGAACACAACCTGGACGTGGTGAAATGTGCGGATTATGTCATAGACCTCGGTCCCGAAGGAGGAGACAAGGGAGGGAACATCGTGGCTGTCGGCACACCGGAAGAGGTGGCACAGTGCGCGGCAAGCTATACGGGGCAGTTCTTGCAGGAGAAGCTGGTGGAGTGATAAACCCGAAGGAGAAGACTCCTCCTCCATTCTTGTCAAGAGCAGGTTTATAAAAGTTTAACGGAAGCAGCTCCCTCCTGCTTCCGTTTTGCTGTTGTGCGCCTTCCTTTCTGAAACCTCCTACCTTTCATCCGAAACTTCCCACCTTTTCCCTCGAAAGCCCGCGGCTTTTCGCCCGAAACCTCAGGTTTTTTCCCCGAAAAGTCCGGGGCTTGCACCCGTTGAGATGGCATCTTAGGGAAGATAAGGTGTGGGATTAGAGAACCAAAGTGCGGGATTAGGGGAACGGAATGTCGCGCGGACATAAAAAAGACGGAGGGGCAATCCCCCTCCGTCTATGCTAATTTAAAATTGAATTCACGATAGAATTACGAAGGCAAATATACTACATTGCGAAGGCAATGTCAAGTGTTTCGGGACTTTTTTCAAGTCTTTTTTTCTCAATAGGCATAGCCCAAAGAGCGGTCGGGCTTCTCGCCCGCCTTCATCGGCACCAGGGTGAATCCCCATTCGTAATCTCGGTTGGCAGGAATGATGTAGGCAGGCTGCACTTTGGCACCCCAGCTGTCGTAGCCGGCAACGCCCTGCTGCTTCATGTCCACGCACACCTCCACAAAGTCGCGGGCGACAATGTCGTTGACGTGCGTCATCTTCCGCATCACGTTACGCGCCTCCTCTACATTGCGTGACGCAATCTCCTCCGGCGAACGGTCGCGCCACTGGTAGGGACGTGAAGACTCTTCGGAATCGAAGTCCTCCACGGAGTTCTTCAACGCATTGAAACCGATGGTCCGGTCGGCGCGTACCAGCAATCCGCATCCCTTCTGATTGGTGAGAGCCACCCAGCGGGTATCGGTATGGTGGCCGTTCTCCTGCGGACGCACATAGTCCACATACTGCTCGTCGGCAGTAGTCTTATAGCGGCCTACCAGCGTTCCGGCATTGCGGTCTATGTAGTTCTCTTCCGGTCCGCGGCCGAAGTATTCCACCACATTCATCTCTTGCGGCATACGGAAACGCACACCGATGCGGGGAACTTCAAGCTGTTCCTTGTTCTCCTGCTTCTTGCCGGGAGTATAAGTGGCGAGGTTGGTATCCTCCAGCACTTCGGTCTTTGCCGCACTGCGGTCGGTTGCGGTAAATTTCACGGCCACATTGACCACGCCGTCCGGATAGATTTTGTAATCCACCAAGTATTGGTTTCCGGCAGGCAGCTCGTAGGTCACACCCACCTTGACGTTCTTTCCGTCCATTTCAGTCTTCACATCGCTCACCTTAAAGTCGCGACTTGCGCTCTTCCAGATTTGCAGACGCTTCGGATTGGTGTTGCCATAGTCGTTGTCATTGGGGGCACGCCAGAAGTTGGGCTGCACGCCAAAGCCTTTGTCGAAGTATTCTACGCCGTTCACCTTGTAGGAAGCCACCATGCCGGAAGCACGATCGAACTCGAAGAACACTTTGGACGAGGAAACCGTCACGCCACGTTCCGTTTCGTTCACCTCCAAAGCGGGGCCTGATGTCTTGTAAGCCACCCGATCGGCATCCGTCGGCAGGCTGAACTGCTCGTAGGCAATCTCGTGTCCCACCGGAATCAACGGTTCTGCCTGAGTGGTGTACACGCTAAAGTGCACGAAGTATTCCACGCCGGCTTTTCCCTTCATCTCCTTCACCGGAATAGTGAATTCCTTCTCAGCCTGCGGCTCCACGTCCAGAGTCAACTTGCCCGACTTCAGGACAGCACCGTTAGCACGCAACTCATAGCGGATGGCATATTTCTTCAGATTGGTGAAATAGAAACGGTTGATGACCGCGTACTTTCCGGAAGCCACGTCCACAGCCTTGAAGGCAACGTTCTGGTGCGCATACTTCACCTCGGTCAAAGCCGGATGGGGCTTGCGGTCGGGTCCTACCAGACCGTTGCAGCAGAAGTTGCCGTCGCTCGGCATATTCACTCCGTAGTCGCCGCCGTATGCCCAATAGGAACGGCCGTTCTCGTCTTTCTTCAGCAGTCCCTGATCCACCCAGTCCCAGATGTATCCGCCCTGCAGGTTGGGATATTTATAGATTTCCTGCCACTGGTCCCAAAGGTTTCCGTTGGAGTTACCCATCGCATGGGAGTATTCCGAAGGAACCACCGGACGGTCGGTTCCCCGCTCGCCTACGGATTTCAGCCATTCGGCGCTGGGGTATTGCGGCACATACATGTCCGAGTTCCACTCCCACTGCGCACGTTCATAGTTCACCGGCCGGTTCATCAAGTCCTTATCCTTGCCCTTCAACAACAGGTAAGTCTGATAGAAGTTGTAACCGTTGCCGGCTTCATTTCCCAGCGACCAGAAGGTGACGGAGGGATAGTTCTTGTTGCGCTCGAACATGTTCTCCGTGCGATACAGGTGCGGCTTCAGCCACTCGATGTTGTTGCCCAGCGTTCCTCCCTTGCGCAGGTCGTAGTACATTCCGTGCGACTCGATGTTCGCCTCGTCATATACATAGATACCGAACTCGTCGCACAACTCGTAGAAGCGGCGGTCCTGCGGATAGTGGCAAAGGCGGACCGTATTGATGTTGTTCTGCTTCATCAGTTCGAAGTCCTTGCGCATCAGCTCTTCCGTCATGTAGTGTCCCGTGGCTTCATTGTGCTCGTGGATGTTCACACCCTTCAGTTTCAAGGGCTGGCCGTTAATCATCAGCACCACGTAGGGCTTTCCGTTCTTCGCCTTCTGGGCTATCTCCTTGATTTCAATCCGGCGGAAGCCGACGTTGTAAGGAATCACTTCCGTCACCTTCTCCCCCTCTTTCAGCGTTATCAGCAACTTATACAGGTTGGGGTCCTCGGAAGTCCAGGTCTTCACTGCTGGCAAGTTCGCACCAAACGTCACCGTCTGCACCTCCGCTCCCTTCACCGCACAGCTTTCCGCAGAAGTGGCCACCGTCTTTCCCGATGCTTTGTCTATCAATTCATACTCCACCTGCATAGTCTTGTCGGCAGGCAGGTGGTTGCGCACGTCCACCGCCAGTTTGAAGATACCGTTCTCGTAGCTGTCGTCCAACGTAGAGACAACCCGGAAATCCTTCACCGCCGTCTTGGGCTGGGAATAGAGGAACACGTCACGCTCGATGCCGCTCATGCGCCAAAAATCCTGGCACTCCAAATAGGAGCCTGTGCTCCAGCGGAAAATCTTCAGCACCAACGTATTGCTTCCGGCTTGCAGGTACTTGTTTATCAGGTATTCGGCAGGGTTCTTGGAATCCTCGTTGTAGCCCACTTCCTGACCGTTCAGATAGACGTAAACGCCGGACTTGGCACCTGCGATGTGCAGGTAGATGTCACGGTCCGCCCAGTCTGCCGGAACCGTTATCTCCCGGCGGTAAATGCCCACCGGAATATCGTCGGGCAACTTCGGAGGCTGCGGATTGAGCGCTTTGAACTCATAACCGTGGTTGGTATAGATGGGAACGCCATATCCCTGCATCTCCCAGTTTCCCGGTACCTGAATGTCGTTCCAGCCTTTCAGCTCAGCCAATGGCTGAACTGCATCTGCAGGCAGACGGCGGTGCGAATCCGAATAATAGAACTTCCAAGTGCCGTTGAGCAATTGGTAATACTTACTGCTTTCATAGTTTCCGCTCAGTGCTGTCTGGCGAGTACCATACGTCATAAAAGCGGTACGCGGGGCTTCTCTGTTCACAGAAACGGTCTGTATGTCCTGCCAATACGGAATGCCGTTGCCCCCATCGGGCGTTGCGGCAAACAGCATACCCGACAGGCACAGCCCCATGAAACTCATTGTTGTTTTCATGCTATAAAGATTAATGAATAGAATACATCAGAAATAGAATCCGAAGCCCACCTTTAGTCCAAACTCCGAACGGTCTTTATTGACATTCCAATATGCAGCCGGTTCGATGGTTACAGTGCGCGTCAGGAAGAAAGCATAACCGGCTTCCAGCCCGAAGCCCACGCGGGTCAGGTCGTCATGGTCCCAGTCGTAACGCATCAGGTTGACATCCGCTCCCAGATAGACTCCTATCTTGTTGAAGTAGTAGCGTCCGCCCACGCCTGCCTGGTAAATATCCGTGCCTCCACCATTCCATTGCGCTCCGGCATTGACCAGCAAAGCAAAGTTATCCAACAAGAAAGCACCGCCCTTGGCTTGCAGGCCGAAGTTCGCCTTCTCTGTTTCCGTGTTATACGAAAGATTCAACCCCGTAATCGAAGGGTTCAGCATCCACTTACCTTTTTCAAACTGCGCCTGTGCCGTCATTGTGACAACAAGCAGACAAACGAATAATGCCAGTTTTTTCATCTTATCTATAATTTTTGGTGAATAAAATCAAAGTTTCCTCTCATTCTCCCCGAAGCGTTTGCGTTGCAGCGCCTCCTTCTTGCGGAGCACCAGCCACAGCACCAGCACAATGACATACGAAGCCGCCACGGTGACATACTTCTCCGTAAGGCTGATTTCTGTGTTGCGGGGCAGGAAATAGGCAGCCGTCGCCGTGACGTAAATCAGCAAAGCAACGGTCAGCCCCGTAGATTTCTTTATTTTCTTTCTCATTTTCCGATATTTTTATTTGATTTAAAGAACCAATACCAAATGGAAAAACAGCTCCCGGCCAACACCGCAGCCGAAAGTGCTACAGGCAACGTGCAACGCACATCCAGTCCGATTCCTTCGGGAGCAACGCAGATATAGGTAGCGCATACAGCCGTCATAAACAATGCGGGGAGATAGGTGATGCAATAGGAATACCCCTTCTTCTCGCATGCCAGATAAACGGTGATTGCCCACAGGGTAAAGACGGACAATGTCTGGTTAGCCCAGGCGAAATAGCGCCAAATCATGTCGAAGCCATCCTTGTCGCGCAGGCTGTAGAGCAACAGCCCGATAGCCGCCAAGAACATCGGTATGCAAATGTACAAACGGCAACGCATGCTCTTCTGTTCCATGCCCAAGAAATCCGCCACAATGAGGCGTGCCGAACGGAAAGCCGTATCGCCACTGGTGATGGGAGCGGCAATAACACCCAAAATGGCCAATACGCCTCCCACAGCGCCCAACCAATCGCGAGTAATAGCATCTACGATGACCGAAGCATTGGTCTCCTCCATGCCGTTCCGGTGGAAGAAGTAAGTAGCGGCAGCCGCCCAAATCAAGGCAACGATGCCTTCGGTAATCATGGCACCGTAGAAGATGGGACGCCCGTGACGCTCGCTGGTCATGCAGCGTGCCATCAGCGGGCTTTGCGTGGCATGGAAACCACTGATGGCGCCGCAGGCGATGCTGACAAACATGATGGGGAAGACGGGCAACACAGCCGATTTGGGATGCGTGTTCTGTAAGCCGTCCCACAACTCGGGCAAAGCGGGATGATGGACGTAAAGCATCACCAATATGCCTATTGCCATGAACAGCAAAGCGATGGCAAACAGCGGATAAATCTTACCGATAATCTTATCGACCGGCAACAGCGTGGCAATGATGTAATAGATAAACACCACGATAATCCAAAAAGTGGCGTCCAGCCTGGTAGGAGTCAAGTTGGCAAGCAGCCCGGCAGGTCCCGCCACAAATACGGCACCCACCAATACCATCAGAACAACGGTGAAAGCGCGCATCACCTGCTTGGTGGTGGTTCCCAAATAGCGACCGATAATCTCAGGAAGGCTCTCCCCGCCATTGCGCAGCGAAAGCATGCCGGCGAGATAGTCGTGGACGGCGCCGGCAAAGATGCTGCCCAACACAATCCATAAATAGGACGCCGAACCGAACTTGGCACCCATGATAGCTCCAAAAATAGGACCCAATCCTGCAATGTTGAGGAACTGTATCATAAAAATCTTCCATGTGGGAAGGGGAATATAGTCCACGCCATCCGTTTTAGTCAATGCCGGAGTATGGCGGTCATCGGGGACGAAGATACGCTCGACAAAACGACCATAAAAAAAATAACCTGCTATCAACGCCAACAGGCAGAGCGTAAATGTAATCATAGCTATAAATATTTATAATAGGTGCAAATGTAGCAGTTTCCACGAAAACAACACAACATTATCGGCTGTTTTCCGTATCTTCGCCGAAAAATTGAATAGTAGTACCGATTTATGAAACGAACAATCCTCTTCCTGCTATATATCACATTCCTATTGCCATTTGCCATGCCCCTCGCCGCCCAACCGCCCAAACACGAAGTTCGCGCCGCTTGGATTACCGCCGTCTATGGACTGGACTGGCCGCGTACACGCGCCACCTCGCCCGAAGGCATCCGCAAACAGCAAGCCGAACTGATTGAGATACTGGACCAACTGAAATCCGCTCACTTCAACACCGTGCTGTTCCAGACCCGCACACGAGGTGACGTACTCTACAAGTCGGCAATCGAGCCCTACAACTCCATTCTGACGGGCAAAGTGGGCGGCAATCCCGGCTACGACCCGCTCGCCTTCGCCGTAGCAGAGTGCCACAAGCGCGGCATGGAGTGCCATGCCTGGATGGTAACCATCCCATTAGGCAACCGCAAGCATGTGGCAGCCTTAGGCAAGGAGTCCGTCACCAAACGCAAACCGGACATCTGCGTACCCTACAAACGCGAATACTTTCTGAACCCCGGACATCCGCAGACCAAAGAATACCTGATGAGTCTTGTCCATGAAGTAGTGGAACGCTACGATGTGGACGGCGTACACTTCGACTACCTGCGCTACCCCGAACACGCCCCGCACTTTCCCGATAGTTACGACTACCGCAAATATGGCAAAGGACGCAGCCTTGCCCAATGGCGCAGAGACAACCTTACGGAAATTGTCAGATACATCTATAAAGGTGTTAAAGCATTGAAACCATGGGTAAAAGTAAGCACCTGCCCCGTAGGGAAATACCGGGACACCTCCCGTTACCCCTCACGCGGCTGGAACGCCTTCCATACCGTCTATCAGGATGTACAAGGTTGGCTGGGCGAAGGCATTCAAGACCAGATTTATCCGATGCTCTACTTCCGTGGCAATCATTTCTATCCCTTTGCCCTCGACTGGCAGGAACAAAACAACGGACGGCACATCATCCCCGGGCTTGGCATCTACTTCCTTGACCCTGCCGAAGGGAACTGGACTTTGGACGAGATTGAACGACAGATGCACTTCACCCGTGCGCAAGGGCTGGCAGGCGAAGCGCACTACCGCGTTAAATATCTGATGGACAACACACAAGGACTTTATAACACATTAACAGAAGAATTTTACACCGCCCCCGCCCTGCAACCCACCATGCCGTGGATAGACAACGTGC
>NZ_JAICZW010000051.1 GCF_029057325.1 Bacteroides sp.
GATATGTATCATCAATTGAAACAGACTTTTCCCAGCAGGCAATCGCTTCCTCATATACGCGGGCGGCATAATGGAAGTTACCCAAATAATAAGGGGCCTTTGCGCCTTCGGGGTTAAGAGCCATCGCATCCTGAAGCATGAGCACTTCTTCCAACTTGTTTGGGAAACAGCAGTCGGGACACATCGCCTCCGCTTTTTGGTAATACGTCAAAGCCTCATCCTGCTTATTCCTCATGGAGGCCAAGTAACCTAATGCATAGTAAACCATCGGATATGTAGCCTCTCCATCTTCAGTCACAAACGAAAGCAGCCGGGCGGCCTCTTCGTACATGCCTGCGGAGGCATAATCTATCGCATACTCCAAATAGCTGTTTGCAGCCCCACGCATCAGTCTCTTCATTTCCGACTTAACCGCGGCGGCAGCCTCCGTGTCGCCTTTCAATACATTGATAAGATAGGCTTCGTAACGACATCCCATATTGAAGTTATCCATCGACAATGATTCGCTGATAAACGCTTCCGCTTGTTCCAGTGCTCCGGTCTTACGCAAGAAAGAGGCTTTCAGCTGTCGTCCCTTATGGTTCAACCAGTTACGATATAAAGAGCGATTGATATGCTCAAGGCCGTTTGCGTAATCTTCACGAATCATATCTATTTGCGCAAGTCCCATATAGCCGGCATCCTGCCACGCGGCATTCCAAGTGGCCTTGAAGAAAGCATCGTATGCGCCATCCATGTCTCCCTGCATTTTCTTGCTCCAGCCAAGGTTATAATACGGTTCGCCCTCGTATGGATTAGGATTGCGTTCGGTCAGCGTCTTGATGGCACGGTCGAAATATCCTTGCGCTTCGGCAAAACGCCCGCGACGCATCAACAACAGGCCCACCGCATTATTGCAGCGAATGTCACTCTCGTCACGGCTCAACGCTTCCATATAGTAATCCATTGGAAGATAGGTGGCATGACGATACTGCTCCAAATGATGCCCTGTGAGGAAGAGTTGCTCCATACTCGCTATCTTCTTAGGGTCAAGAGCCGCTTTTGCCGGTTCCGGGATAGGCTTGATTTCCGGTTCCGATGCCTGATAGCTTACCAGCACCTTACCTTTTTCATCAAGGACCGTAAGCTTCAGTTTTTCAGGTTTACGAATATCACAGGCCACCGCATTCACGTATGAGTTGTCCGGTGCCACTGCGGTAAGCGCATCCAGATAGACTTTACCGGTTTCCATGTTAGTCAGCATGACCCGTACTTCACGGTGGGCGGCAGTGGTGTAGAGCATAATCTTCATCTTATCTTCTCCTTCGGGAAGGAGGTTGATAAGCGCGTCGCGCGTGGCGTTTTTCACCATTCCCACTTTCTGGTATGGCATGAAATACTGGGTCCATGACTTTTCCTCGTATGGCTGTAGCCAGGCAAAATCCGGCTGGTTGTCGCAGTACATGCCGGTCATGAGCTCAATATACGGCCCGTCCTCGTCGGTCAGGTTCCTGTCCCATGCTTGTCCGAAATCTCCATGTCCCCATGTCCACTGTTTCTTGCCGGCATTCACATGATGGTCGGCCACGTGGAGAAGCCCTGCTTCGATATGTTCTTCATATCCGCCCACAAAATCAAACTTGGAATTGATAGCCATGTAGGAGGTAGGAACCGGAATATTATCATAACGGGAAATATCCACACCGGCCGAATAGTCCACTTTATAGTATTCGCCCGTAGCTATAGGAAAACTTGACACAGCACGCTTTCCATGGTCAAACACAGCGTTTACATCGGGCGGAAATACCGAATAATAACCTTTATTGACAACAACGGCAGGGTTTGCCCACCACAAGAAAGTTTGTGGGAACGGAGTGCGGTTATATACTTTCGCCTTGATTTCCACATACGCTTTTCCCGGATACAGAGTGAAGCCGGCCATCCCTTTGGTACGGAACATGCGCTCTACTTCGCTACACCAAACGGTTTTGCTTCCATCGGGAAATTCTTCAATCTTGCAATCGGTTGGCAAGTAAGTACTCGGACGATGGTGTTGCGGCCAGTTAAACTCTATGCCACCGGAAATCCACGGTCCCGTAAGCCCCACCAACGCAGGCTTTATCACCTGATTGTAATATACGAAATGACGCTTCTTTATCTTGTCGTATGCCATCTGAATGCGTCCTCCAAGTTCAGGAAGAATCATCAGTTTGATATACTCGTTTTCAAGGAAGAAGGCTCTCCAAGGACGGTCGTGCTTTTCATCTTCCACTTTCTCAACCACGGGATAAGGATAAACAGCTCCCGAACTTCCTTGATACACGCGTTTTTCAAGAAACATCGGATTCTTCTCCTCCTTGCCGATGGCATAAGTCGGCAACATCACAATCTCTTCCCAAGCCCTGACCTCGGAAGTATCTACGGTGCTTTTGATTAAGTATTCAGTTATTTTTTCCATGTGAAACTAAATGATTTTGTTGTTGTTTAATGTAAAATATCTCGTTCCTGTGACGAACATCCTCTTCTTAAAGTCCTCTTCCTAGAAGAATCAATCATCACTCCTATCTTTCAATAAATCTTTTTCCAATTCTTCCAAAGACTTTCCTTTTGTTTCCGGTATATGACGAAGAATAAACATAAATCCGCATAAACAAATTACCGCATACAGCATAAACGTGCCGCCCGTGCCCAGGCCTGAGTTTAAGAACGGGAATGTATATGTAAGCAAGAACGAAGCAATCCACAATGCCGCCGTACATACCGCCATAGCCACTCCACGAACCCTGTTGGGAAATATCTCAGCAAGCAAGACCCAGGTAATCGGTCCAAGGGACATCGCATAGAACCCGATGGCTAAGACCACAAAAACTATCATGATAAATCCCTTGAATTCAAAAAAGTAGCTTAATCCCAACAATGTATATATACCGGCCAGGCCTATTGAGCCTATCATCATCAACGGCTTTCTTCCTAAACGGTCAACCGTATAAATAGCGACAAAGGTAAACACCAAGTTGGCAATTCCTGTGATAACGATATTCATCAATACATCCGAAATGCCATATCCCGCAGCTTGAAAAATTTCCTGAGCATAATTGAATATCACATTGGTACCGCTCCATTGCTGGAACATGGCGACCACTATACCAATGACCAATACTTTTCTCATTCTTGAAGAGAAAAGCAATGACAAAGCCCCTCCCTCCGAATGGGAAGCATCGCCTGTCTTCCTATAACTTTCAAGTTCAGAAGTCGCATATTTCTCCCCTCCAATGGAAGAAAGCACTTTTTGGGCCTGCTCAAAACGTTGCGTGCTTGCAAGCCAACGCGGGCTTTCCGGAATAAACATGGAAAGAAGGAAGAAAGCTCCCGACGGGACACATACCGCCCAAAACATCCATCTCCATCCGGTCTGCCCATTCCATGAATTCAAGATATCGGCAGACGCGGCACCGGCAGGGACAGGCTCCGCTATGAGCATATTCACCACCTGGGCCCCGAGAATACCAAGTACTATAGTCAACTGATTGAGCGTCACTAGCTTTCCGCGAATATGGGCAGGAGCCACTTCCGCAATATACATTGGAGACAAGTCGGCAGCCAATCCTATCGCCATACCTCCGACAAAACGAGCCAGTATAAATGCTGGGACAGACGCAGATGCCCCTGTAGCCCACGATGACACAAAGAAGATAAAAGCAGAGAAAACAAGCAGTTTCTTCCTACCGTATCTATCCGCCAGAAAGCCTGCCGTAGTGGCTCCCATAAGACATCCCAACAAGGCGATGCTCATGGCCAAGGCCTGCATCGTCTCATTGTCCGCGATATTAAAATAAACTTCGTAAAAGGGTTTCGCCCCACCTATTACTACCCAGTCATAACCAAAAAGAAGACCTCCCATAGCCGACACAAGGCATACAAAATAGACAAACAATTGATTAAAATTTTTCATGGCATTCATACTATATGTTTTTTCAGCGCAAAATAACACAAACAACCACTCTCTCAAAATGTATTTTATCTCTTATTTCATGTAAAATAACCCGATAAATGCTATCTTTGCACAAAATCTAATTCCATGGAACGAAAAAAAGAAGGATTTGAGGGACAAATGGCCATTGTATTGCCTCAGACAATCAAAGACATTCTGACAAGCAACGAACTGACGTCATTGCTTCATATTACAGATATAGGCTACTATCCGAAAGCTGAAGGACATTACCGAAGCAGAAAAGAGGGTGCAGACCAGCATATACTTATCTATTGTACCGACGGCAAAGGATGGATAAACATCCATAACACCAGATACAACCTGAAAAAAGAAGAATTCTTTATCATCGAGGCCGGCACCCCACACTCGTATGGAGCGGCGGAGAAGGAACCCTGGAGCATATACTGGATTCATTTCAGCGGAGAAAAAAGCCACTTGTTCAGCAGCATATACAATAAAGTAATAAGAATAGAAGATTCTCCGGAAGCCAGATTCGGGGACAGGCTCCTCATGTTTGAAGAGATATACAAGAATCTGGAAATGGGCTATAGCACAGAAAATTTGGAATACGTCACGCATTGCCTTTGGCATTTCATCGCTTCCTTCAGATTTATCCCCCAATTCAGGGAGGTCAATAAGTCAAAAAAGGGAGATATCATACAAGACTCCATCAAATACATGAAGGAAAACATAAACAAGCATCTTACTTTGGAAGATATCGCAAAGCACGTCCACTACTCCTCTTCCCATTTTGGACAGATTTTCTTAAAAAAGACCGGGCACAGCCCGCTGAACTATTTCAGCCAGCTCAAGATACAGAAGGCATGCCAGATGCTGGATTTCACAGAAATGAAAATCAAGGAGATATCCTTTGAATTGGGATTTTACGACCCGTATCATTTTTCCAAGACATTCTTTAAAATAACCGGCGAAACGCCATCTCAATATAAGAAGCGCAACAAAGGATAGGCTGACCATGCAGCCAACCGTCATATCCACGAATTCTGCCTCTTCTTCACGGCAAGCGACTCACTCAGCAGTCGCACGAACTCTTTCATCGAATGTTTATGATAGGTATCCTTGAGGATGTGGACACATCCTATCATTTCATTGTCGGGAACATCGAGAGGGACGGCCTTGACATCCTGTTCGTTATAAATGGAATCTTCGGCCAGCACGGTCACAAAACGGGTCTGACGGATAAGTTTCAGCAGGATGTTCACCTCGTTCAGCTCGATACGAATCTGAAAATGGTGGTAGGAGGTCACCAGGCTGTCAAAAGCATTCCGCGCCTGCAATCCTTTCGAAGGCAATGCCAATTCGTATTTTTCAAGTTCGGAAAGCGTGACTCGCTCCTTGGAGGCAAGCGGATGGGTGGAGCTGATCACTGCCGACAGGCTGTTTTGGAACAATATATGCGATTCGACATCAGCAACCGGCCGTGTGGGCTTAAAAGCAAGCACGAAATCCAAATCCCGCTTGGCCAGCAGTTCCATAAGTTCGCCCATAGGCTTATAGATGATATTAAGCTTTATGCAGGGGTACAACTTCATGAAAGAGATGACCGTCTCGGTCAGTATCGGACTGAAAGAATAAGTAACCCCTATATTCAGCGTACCGGTCAACAACTTCTGCAAGTCGTGTATGCGGTCTGCACAGGTTTCCGCCTCATGGATGGTGCGCAACGCAAAGGGCAGCATCAGTTCTCCGGCCTCAGTCAGGCGTATGGCATGGTTGCTGCGAAGAAAAAGTTGTACGTCCAGCTCGTCCTCCAACTGCTTTATCTGCTGCGAAAGCGAACTTTGCGCTATGTTCAGCGCTTTGGCCGCATCCGAAAAGTTCAGTGTTTCAGCGGCCTTGGCAAAGTATCTTAGCTGTCTTAATTCCATAATGATGCAAAAGTATAAATAATACGGTTACCTCGTAGCCGTAAACGAAAGTTTTTTGAACAGAAACACCGGCATAGTGGCACCGATGACCATCCCCAACAGGATGAACGTACAGGTCAGCCCGTTATAGGCCAACAGATAGAAATAGTGGCCAAAGGCCTCTTCCTGCGTATGATACAGACAGGAGAGCAGCGCCTCTATCGTGCGGTAAGCGTACATCCCCGGTATCATAGGCAGCAGCGCCGGAAAGAAACAGACTTCGGCCGGGCATTTGATGCGCGAGGCAAACAGAACGGCCAGCACCCCGACGGCCAATGAGGCCAACGTGCTGGCAGGAATGATATGCATCCCTCCCCATTCGGGCCATGTCAGGACATATCGGATGGAATGACCGGCAGCGGCAATCAAAGCACAAGCCGGGTAGGCCCGATGCGGCGTATTGCTGATACTGGAAAAACCGATAGCAGCTATCGCCGCAAACCATCCGTCCTCTAAAATACTGAATAAAATATCGTTCCACATAAGATGTTTAAAACCATTTCAGTCCCAATAACAACATACCCGCACACAATCCTGCCGACAGACAGGCGGTAAGCACCGCCGCATCCAGAAAACGGCTGAAGGCACACAGGTAATGCCGATATATCATATCACTGACCGCATTTATATACGGCACGCCAGGAATAAGGTACAACACGCTCGTACCCAACGCTATTTCAGGCGTGGTGCCGATGCTGAAGACATGCCCTCCGGCACTGAGGGCGGCGGAGAAGAAGGAGGCGCACAGAAAGGTAAGGCGCACGTCGCGCTTGTCTTCAAGCATAATCTGCTTCAGCCTGTAGCCGGCAAGGGTCGATACAAACACGATTACCATCGACATGACATCACCACCGAAAAGGCGGCAGAAGGAAGCGTTCGCCAAGCTTGTAAGCAACAGCACCTCGCGCCTACCCGTCGGACGGGTTTCCCGTATGCGGTCCAGACGTTCAACAGCCGTTGCAAAATCGAGATGCCTGTCCGCAACCTCCCAGCTCAGCCGACTGAGTTTTGCATTCAGGTTGAAACTGATACCGCCACCTGCCGTCTTGCGCACAACTACGCTGTTATCAGTTCCGTTCTTGTCCCATGCCGACACATAGACATGAGTAGGCATGATGGAAATGTCAAATTCCACCCCAAAAGCCTCCACCATTCTTCGGGTATTCTTCTCTATGCGAATGCAGGTCGCCCCGCATCCCGACAGCAACGAGGCATAGTCGGCTAGAAAAACAGCCGTCTCATGAACGGTAGCGGCAGCCGATGCCTCACCCGCCTTACAAATCTTCGAAGTCGTCATCCTCAATATCCCCCGGAATATAGAATATCTCTCTTTCGCTGCCCATTTCGAGCAGATGATTCGACTTACGGTCATCGCAACGGCATTCGGCATGATACCGTTCGATGGCTCTGAATAGAAATGCGAACAATAGCACTCCCGCTATCACGCACCATACAATCATTGGTTGGTTCATCATTTTTTGCTTTTTAAATTTCGCCGCAAAAGTACATCCGCCACCAAGAGCACCCAAACGATTAATAAGGGATTTTCCTATCGCCGCCATAGGCAAAACAAATGATCAAAGCAAAGTATTAAAATCCACGGAAAAATCCGGTTATCATTTTGCAATAATTCTATTCCTATATATATATCAATTTATCCTATTTATTCCTATTCTTCTTACTCTCCCATTTTCCAAATCTCCCCCAATAGGATACTATCACAACAAAAATTTGCGGAAATGGGCAGAGGAAACGAATTTCTTTTTGACTATAAAAGAAGCATAGAGCCATCGGCCTCCTTCAATTCATTGATTTATTCTTTACAAAAACGACTTCAAAAATCATAGTGCTACATGTCGTTACCCTCAGTCGTTATCTGAGGTAGCCTCAGTCGTTATTTGAGGCAGCCTCAGTCGTTACTTGAGGTAGCCTCAGTCGTTACCTTTCCCTATCCCTTCCAGAAGTACTCCTGGAGCCGTTTTTTTGTTGAGAAATGAGAAAACTGCGATTTTTCGCATTTTTGGGCGTAAAATGATATTTTTTTACATTTTACGGCTTTCGCAATCGGTAAAAAGCAATCTTTCCGGCTCATCCGGAATTTGGAGTGATAATCGGGTTTTTAGCTCGCTAATGATAGAAAGCGTCATTGTGCACCATCACTCCAAATATCGGATGAACTAAAAAAATTACGGGCCATTATCGGGCAATATCTCACAAAATACTTATCTTTGCCCCCGTTTTGTTCCACATCCCTGTTCGGGGAATGGATGAAAAGGGAATCAGGTGAAAGTCCTGAACAGTCCCGCTGCTGTGAGTTTCGTAAAGAGAGGGGTATCTTTACTTATGCCACTGTTCCAAGAATGAAGAACGGGAAGGCGATACCTTGGAAACGAGTCAGAAGACCTGCAAAACAAAGTCAAGAAATTGTCCGTTCGAGGAAAGCGGGCAGTGTACAGGATGTTTTTAAAATAAGTTTTGTCATTTTATGACAGGAAAGACAAGGGTACAACTGATTTGTATCATTTCCTTTTGGATATACGCCTGCAGCGCCTCCGCCCAAGAGATGCCGAAAGACACTTTGACAGGGAAAGTGCATCAGATAGAGAAAGTGACCGTCACCGCACGGCGCTTGCCTAACAAGGTGACCACTGCCGTACCCATACAATCCATCTCACAACAGGACATCAGCCAGCTCGGCATACAGAACATGGCAGATGCCGTGCGCCGCTTTGCGGGTGCCAATGTGAAGGATTACGGCGGCATCGGCGGTTTGAAGACCGTCTCCATACGCAACATGGGGGCGGCGCATACGGCAGTCAGTTATGACGGCATTGCCGTGAGCAACTGTCAGGCAGGGCAAATCGACATCGGACGATTCTCTCTGGACAATGTATCCACCCTCTCGCTTGCCATCGGGCAGACGGAAGAATTGTTACAATCCGCACGGCTGTACGCATCGGCCGGCGTATTGAGCATCGAAACGGAGAAACCACACTTCGAAGAGGGACGCAATGCCGCATTTCAAGTACGGTTGCGCGGAGGTTCGTTCGGCTATGTCACCCCTTCCGTGCGCTGGTGGCAGCAAATAGGCAGCCGCACCCGCCTTGCCGTGGACGCCAACTATATGCGTGCCGACGGCAACTACCCCTTCACGCTGGTCAACGGCAAGTATGTGACGAAGGAGAAACGGAACAACTCCTCCATCCATTCCCATCAAGGGGAGGCCACCCTCTACCACACATTCAAGGATGAGAGCGAACTGGACGTGAAGGGCTACTACTTCTATTCGGAACGGGGATTGCCGGGTGCCGTCACCCTCTACAACCCGCTTTCCGACGAAACGCTTTGGGACGAGAATGCCTTTGTGCAGGCATGTTACCGGAAACGGTTTTCCCCCCGCTGGAGCTTGCAGGCTCAGGCGAAATATACGTACGGCTGGAACAAGTACCGGGACGAAGGCAAAGAATACACCGAAGGATATTATCAGGAGCATCACCGGCAGAATGAGTATTACCTCTCCGCCGCCGTCCTCTACCGCCCGCTGGAAGCGTTGTCCTTCTCACTGGCACAGGACGGAGTGATAAACAAGTTGCGCAACAGCTTCCCGGAATGCCCGTTCCCCACCCGATACACCTCCATCAGCGCCTTCAACGCCCGTTATCGGAAGAGTTGGCTGACGGCTACCGCCGCATTGGTACACACCGCCACTTCGGAACGCGTGAAGGCAGGTACGGCACCCGACGATTTCCATCGCTTCGCCCCCTCGCTTTCGGTCAGCATGCAGCCATGGAGCGGCGAATTGCTGTTTCTCCGATTGATGTATAAGAGCACATTCCGTCTGCCGACGTTCAATGACCTCTATTATTACCGGATGGGCAACCGCAACCTGCGCCCCGAAAAGGCGAACGAATATAATATAGGCATTACGTGGAACAAAAACGAGCTTCCGCTGTTTGACTATGTATCGGTCACGCTTGACGGCTATTACAACGACGTGACGGACAAGATTGTGGCGTTCCCCACCACCTATGCCTGGAAGATGGCCAACTACGGAAAGGTACACGCCGCAGGCGTGGATGCCACCGTGGTGACGGCCGTCCCTCTGCACAAGGACATCAAGCTGGTTCTGTCAGGAAGCTATACCTGGCAGAAGGCCATAGACCTGACGGACCCCGAATCGAAGAACTACAAGGACCAGCTTCCCTATACACCCCTGCACAGCGGAAATGCTTCCGCCATTCTGGAAACGCCGTGGGTGAACGCGGGCTACTCAGCCATAGGAGTCAGCAAGCGTTACTACCTGGCGCAGAACCTGCCGGAGAATGAGATTGACGGTTATCTGGAACATACGTTGAGCCTCTCCCGCGAGTTCACCTTAGGCGGTTGCAAGCTGCAGTTGCAGGCGGAAATGGCGAACCTGACGAACGAGCAGTACGATGTCATCAAGTATTATCCGATGCCGGGACGGTCGTGGCGGTTGACGGGAACGTTGAAATTTTAAGAGACAAGAACTATAACAAAACAATTAAAAACAAAATGATTATGAAAGTAAGAAGTTTAATATTCGGCATGCTCTGCATGCTGGCTTTGGGTGCAGGTTTTGCATCTTGCAGCGATGATGACGATGATGACAGACGCGAAGACACAGGTTCACAAGTGGAACTGCCGCGCCATCGTGTGTTTATCTTGAACCAGGGCAGTTGGGAATACAACAACGCCAGCATCGCCTTCTATGCACCCAACGGAGACGCCGATTTTATTAGTGACATCTTCCAGAAACAGAACAACGCCGCACTGGGCGACAACGGTCAAGACCTGATAGAGTACGAAGACCGCATGTACGTCGCCGTCAATGGCTCCAACTACCTGGCAATGCTGAATGCCGCAGGCGTAGAACAGAAACGCGTCTCTTTTGCCGGAGATGCGGATTTATCTGCAGGCATCCGCTACTTAGCTGCGGAAGACGGTTATATCTACGCCTCTTTCTACAACGGCTTTATTGCGAAAATCAATGCCAACACATTGGCTGTGGAAGCCCGATTGGGTGGATTGGGCGACAGCCTGGAAGGCGTAGCCATCTGTGACGATGTTCTCTACGTGGCAAACTCCTACAAACAAGAGGGAGGAGCCTATATTTACAATACAAACTTAGTGGCTGTGGACTTGCGCACATTCACAAAGAAAGCCGACCTCACCGTGGCAATCAACCCCAACCGATTGGTAGAAGAAGAGGACAGAATCTTCTTGCTTTCCAAAGGTGATTATGCAGACAAGCCCTCTTCCCTTCAAATGATTGAGCCGAAGAATGGCAACAAGATAACGGAATTTGGTGAAGCAACCGTGATGTGTGCAGCCAACGATATGCTTTATTGGGTGGCATCGACCACGGAAGATTGGACGCATTATACCACTACCTTCCACAAGTATGACATCAAGAGCGGACAGACATCCGTCATCAACCTGGCGGCACAGGCTCCCGAATTGGCTACAACCAACATCGGCATGATAGCAGTGAACGATGATAACGGCGACATCTACGTAGGAACTGCCAGCTATACCACCAACGGTAACATCTATCATTTCAAAAAGAACGGCACATTGGTCAAGAAGTTCGATTGTGGAGGCTTGAACCCGTTTGCAGCCGTATTCTTCGATTAATCAAAATGGAACGAAAGCTTATTATTGTCTGCCTGACAATCGCCTTGCTTCTTTCCTCGTGCGGAGGGAGAGGCAAGGCTTCTTCTGTTTCAGAAGAGGGTGACACCATCGCCTTGCACCATACCCAAAACCTGACGTTGGTCGCCTATCCCGACTATATAGTCGCCACACTGCGCAATCCGTGGGACACGCTGAAGACACTGCACACCTACATCCTGCTTCCGAAGGAGAAGCCCTTGCCCCAGCAACTGCCCGAGGGTACCGTAGTGCGTACACCGCTCTCCAAGTCAGTCATCTACTCCTCCGTACATTGCAGTCTGCTGGACAAAATAGGAGCGTCCGGCAGCATTGGAGGCGTGTGCGACTTGAAGTACATCCAACTTCCCTTTGTTCAGGAAGCCTGCCGTCAAGGCAGCATCGCCGATTGCGGCGAAAGCATGAACCCCGACATGGAGCGCATCATCGACCTGCACCCCGATGCCATCCTGCTCTCCCCCTTCGAGAACAGCGGCGGCTACGGCCGTGTAGAGAAGCTGAACATCCCCCTCATCGAATGTGCCGACTACATGGAGACCTCCCCCTTAGGACGTGCCGAATGGATGCGCTTCTACGGATTGCTCTTCGGAGCAGCCCCGCAAGCCGACAGCCTCTTCGCCAAGGTGGAAGCGAACTACCGGCAACTGAAACAGCGTGCCGCGCTTTCATCGACCTCCCTGTCCATCATCAGCGAGCTGAAAAGCGGTTCGGCGTGGTACGTACCGGGAGGACATAGCACGGTCGCCCGATTGTTCCGGGATGCCTGCGGGCGTTACGCCTTTGCCGACGACAAGCACAGCGGTTCCATTCCTCTTGCTTTCGAGACCGTCTTCGACAAGGCGGGCGATGCCGATGTCTGGACCATCAAGTACAACCGCGACCGCGACATGACCTACGCCGACCTGGAGTCCGACTATGCCGGCTATACAGGCTTCAAGGCTTTCAAGGAGCGGAACATCTACGGCTGCAACACCGGCAAAGTCCCCTTCTACGAAGAGACCCCCTTTCGTCCCGACTATCTGCTGGCGGACTTCATACAGATGTTGCACCCCGAAATTGGAGATTTGGGGGGATTGCGTTATTTTTGCAAAATGAAATGATAAACAACACAGAGACACGGAGACACAGAGTTTTTTATCTCTTTAAATAATCCTCCGTGTCTCTGTGCCTCTGTGTTCAAATAAACAATGAGTAAAGGCACCAAATACGGTATCGGGTTGGGAGCAATCATCCTCCTGTTGTTTGCAGGCAACCTGTTGGTGGGGTCGGTTTCGATTCCGCCTGCCGAGGTATTCCGCATCCTCCTCGGAGGCGAAGGGGAGAAGGCGAGTTGGAACTTCATCCTGTGGGAATCGCGGTTGCCGCAGGCGTTGACCGCCCTGCTGTGTGGCGGCGCGTTGGCGGTCTGCGGATTGATGTTGCAGACGGCATTCAAGAATCCGCTTGCCGGACCGGACATCCTCGGCATCAACTCCGGCGCAAGCCTGGGCGTGGCGCTGGTGATGCTGCTGTTCGGAGGCAGTATCACGGCGGGAGCGTTCAGTCTGTCCGGATTCGTCTCCGTGCTGACGGGTGCCTTCGTTGGTGCCATGCTGGTGATGGCGCTCATACTCTTCTTCTCCACACTGATAAAAAGCAACGTGATGCTGCTGATAACGGGCATCATGATAGGCTACATCGCCTCGTCCGTCATCGCCCTGCTCAACTTCTTCGCCACTGCCGAAGGCGTGCAGTCCTATATGATTTGGGGGTTGGGCAACTTCGGGGGTGTCTCCTTGCAGCAGATGCCCGCCTTTGCCGCGGTCACCCTGTTGGGGCTGTTCGGCTCGCTGCTACTCATCAAACCGCTAAATGCCTTGCTGCTGGGCGAACGCTATGCCGAAAACTTAGGCGTAAACGTGCGCCGGGTGCGCAACGGGCTGTTGGTAGTCACGGGGTTGCTGACGGCGGTCACCACGGCATTCTGCGGTCCCGTCTCCTTCATCGGGCTTGCCGTCCCCCACGTGGCACGGATGGTGCTGGGCACCGCCAACCATCGGTCGTTGTTGCCTGTCACCATTCTTTGCGGCGGAGTGGTGGCATTGCTCTGCAACCTGCTCTGCACCCTTCCGGGCGAGGCGGGCATCATTCCGCTGAACGCCGTCACTCCTTTCATCGGCGCGCCGGTCATCATCTACGTCATTCTGAAGCAGAAGTCCATGCGCTGACTTTCCTACTGCCATTATCCTGATTATCACATATTTAAAAACAGCTTGACAGACACTTGTGTTCAACGTGACAAACACTTGTGTTCAAGCTGACAGACACAAGTGTTTGAGACGACAGACGCAAGTGTCTGTCAAACCGGGGTATATAGGGGAAATTGCAGAAGTTATTTCTTTGCTGATTTTATTCCGCCAACAGGT
>NZ_JAICZW010000052.1 GCF_029057325.1 Bacteroides sp.
CGGACAAACTCCACTCCCTAGGACCGAAGAATGTCCGAAGAACGTCCGAAGAAACACCGAAGAAACTACGGAGCAGATAGGGGCCTTAAAAGACGCGGGCGGGAAGACGTATGGTTGGCTGAATTTTCGGAAGGAATATATGTGGTGTAAATATTTGTGATTCTTGATTCGCCGGAAGTTATCAGGGAAGGTTGTGTCGAAACAAACGTTCCGTTTTTTTTAGGCATGGAACTTGCGGTTTGGCAAAAGAAAAATTTCGGGTAATCTGTGAATTCCGTGCTGAAGAGCCGCTAAAGTTTGATTTTTCAGCAATTTTATTGCTGAAAAATTTCTTTATTAAGGAAGAATTATCTTTCTTTGTGCTTGTTTTTACTCCTTTGAATGAGGAGATAATGGTAATATTAACAAATATAATTATGAAGATTTCACACATTGAACACTTGGGCATTGCCGTCAAGAGCATCGAAGAAGCCCTTCCGTATTATGAGAATGTTTTAGGCTTGAAGTGCTACAACATCGAGACAGTGGAAGACCAAAAAGTAAGAACTGCTTTTCTGAAGGTTGGTGATGTGAAGATAGAGCTGTTGGAACCGACTTCTCCTGAAAGTACCATCGCCAAATTCATTGAGAAGAACAATGGCAATGGAGGTATGCACCATTTGGCATTCGCTGTGGAAGACGGGGTGGCCAATGCGCTTGCCACGGTGGAAGCGGCAGGCATCCGCCTTATTGATAAAGCGCCTCGTAAAGGTGCTGAGGGCTTGAACATCGCGTTCCTTCATCCGAAGTCAACGCTTGGCGTACTGACTGAACTTTGCGAAAAACCGGAATGAGAAAAAACTTTAGATTTCTGATTTCTGATTTCAGATTTATTGCGACCACAATCCGTTGCCAATCATAAATCATAAATCTTTTCATAAATCATAAATAAGCAAATTATGAGTAATCAACTTGAAAAAATCAAAGAACTTATCGACCGCCGTGCTGCGGCACGTTTGGGAGGTGGTGAAAAAGCAATTGCCAAGCAACACGATAAAGGTAAATATACAGCCCGTGAACGTATTGCTATGCTTCTGGACGAAGGCAGTTTCGAAGAAATGGATATGTTTGTCGAGCATAGATGTACGAACTTCGGTATGGAAAAGAAGCACTATGCCGGTGATGGTGTGGTGACCGGATGCGGTACGATTGACGGCCGTCTGGTTTACATCTTCGCACAGGATTTCACGGTTTCTGCCGGTTCGTTGTCCGAAACCATGTCATTGAAGATTTGCAAAATCATGGATCAGGCCATGAAGATGGGGGCTCCCTGCATCGGTATCAACGACTCCGGTGGCGCACGTATTCAGGAGGGCATCAATGCCTTGGCGGGATATGCCGAGATTTTCCAGCGCAACATCCTTGCATCAGGCGTTATTCCGCAGATTTCCGGTATCTTCGGTCCTTGTGCCGGTGGTGCCGTTTACTCTCCCGCTTTGACCGATTTCACTTTGATGATGGAAGGTACCTCTTACATGTTCCTTACCGGTCCGAAGGTGGTGAAGACCGTGACCGGTGAAGATGTGACGCAAGAGAACTTGGGCGGTGCCAGCGTACACTCCACAAAGTCGGGTGTTACTCACTTTACGGCTCAGACGGAAGAAGAGGCGTTGGCGCTCATCCGCAAGCTGTTGAGCTACATTCCGCAAAACAATCTGGAAGAACCGCCTTACGTGGACTGCACAGACCCCATCGACCGTCTGGAAGATTCGTTGAACGACATCATTCCTGACAATCCGAACAAGCCGTATGACATGTATGAAGTCATCGGTGCCATTGTGGATAACGGCGAGTTCCTCGAAATCCAGAAAGACTATTCCAAGAATATCATCATCGGTTTCGCACGCTTCAACGGTCAGTCCGTGGGTGTTGTTGCCAACCAGCCGAAGTATTTGGCAGGCGTACTCGACAGCAACGCGTCTCGCAAGGGTGCACGCTTCGTCCGTTTCTGCGACGCTTTCAACATTCCCATCGTGTCGTTGGTCGATGTTCCGGGCTTCCTTCCGGGAACAGGTCAGGAGTACAACGGCGTCATCCTGCACGGTGCCAAGTTGCTGTATGCTTACGGAGAAGCTACCGTGCCCAAAGTTACGATTACCCTTCGTAAGTCCTACGGTGGTTCCCACATCGTGATGAGCTGTAAGCAGCTCCGTGGCGACATGAACTATGCATGGCCTACCGCCGAAATCGCCGTTATGGGTGGTGCGGGTGCTGTAGAGGTGTTGTACGCACGCGAGGCGAAAGATCATGAGAATCCGGCACAATTCCTTGCCGAGAAGGAAGCCGAATACAACAAGCTGTTCGCCAATCCTTACAATGCGGCCAAGTATGGCTATATCGACGATGTCATCGAACCGCGCAACACGCGTTTCCGCATCATCCGCGCTTTGCAGCAGTTGCAGACCAAGAAATTGTCGAATCCGGCTAAGAAGCATGGCAACATTCCTCTGTAAATAGAGAATTGAAAAATGGAGAATTGAAAAATAAAACTCAAAGTATATGAAGAAAATACATATCGGAGTATTCCTTTCATGTCTGCTGATGCTGGGGCTCTGTTCCTCTTGTACGGAACACAAGGCGAGCAGCAAGCTGTTGCTGAATGAGGTGCTTGTCAACAACGAGAATAACTTTCAGGATGACTATGGCATACACAGCGCATGGATTGAAGTATTCAACAAATCATACGGCAGTGCCGACCTTGCCGGCTGCTACCTGAAGTTCAGTAGCCAGCCGGGCGACACAGCCAGTTATTTCATCCCCAAAGGTGACGTGATGACCGTGGTGAAGCCACGTCAGCATGCGCTTTTCTGGGCGGATGGAGAGCCCAGACGCGGTACGTTCCACACCAACTTCAAGTTGGATGCCACGAATGCCAACTGGATTGGATTGTACGATTCGGGCAAGAAACTGATTGACCAGGTGACAGTACCCGCCGGTGCGTTGCAAGCCAACCAATCGTATGCCCGTGTCAGCGACGCAGCCGACGAATGGGAAGTGAAGGGAGGAAGCAGCGACAAGTACGTGACTCCAAGCACTAACAACAAGACCATCGACAGCAATGCCAAGATGGAGAAGTTTGCCGAGCACGACAGTGCGGGCATCGGTATGGCCATCTCTGCCATGAGTGTGGTGTTCAGCGGTCTGCTGCTTCTGTTCATCTCTTTCTATGTCGTGGGCAAGCTTTCGGTAAGATTCCTCAAGAAGAACGCCATGAAGGCGAAAGGCATCACCGACAAGCAGGAAGCCAAGGAAAAGAAACTGGGACAAGCTCCGGGAGAGGTATTTGCCGCCATTGCCATGGCTATGCACGAATACCAAAACGACGTGCACGATGTGGAAGACACCGTGCTTACCATTACCCGCGTGAAACGCAGCTACTCGCCGTGGAGCTCAAAGATTTATACATTGCGTGAGACTCCCCACAAAAAGTAAAGTCACCCTAAAACAAACAGAACAATGAAAGAATATAAGTATAAGATTAACGGCAATGTTTATAAGGTTGCCATCGGAGACATTGAAGACAATATCGCTCACGTGGAAGTGAACGGCACATCTTACCAAGTGGAAATGGAGAAGAAGCCTAAAGAGGCAGCCAAGCCTGTAGTGCGTCCGGTCGTGAAGCCGGCACCTGCCGCTGCTCCGGCCGCCGCTCCCGTATCAAGACCCGCCGCAGGCGGAGGCAAGTCGGGCGTGAAATCGCCGCTGCCGGGTGTCATCCTCGACATCAAAGTGAACGTGGGTGATGCGGTGAAGAAAGGCCAGGTAGTCGTCATTCTGGAAGCCATGAAGATGGAGAACAGCATCAATGCCGATAGAGACGGCAAGATTACAGCCATCAACGTTAATAAAGGAGACTCCGTTCTCGAAGGTACTGACCTCGTAATCATTGAATAATATGGGAGAATTTATCACATTTTTAGGAAACAACCTTGCCGACTTCTGGACTTATACAGGTTTTGCCAATGCAACGGTAGGACATGTGGCAATGATTCTGATAGGGTTGCTTTTCATATACTTGGCCGTAGCCAAGGAATTTGAGCCGATGCTGCTGATTCCGATAGGTTTTGGTATGCTCATCGGTAATATCCCTTTCAATATGGAAGCCGGACTGAAGGTCGGCATCTATGAAGAGGGTTCCGTGCTTAATATTTTGTATCAAGGAGTCAGTTCCGGCTGGTATCCGCCGCTCATTTTCCTGGGCATCGGTGCCATGACGGATTTCTCTGCCCTGATTTCCAATCCCAAACTGATGTTGGTGGGTGCGGCAGCGCAGTTCGGTATATTCGGTGCATACATGATTGCCCTTGCCCTGGGCTTCGATCCGATGCAGGCAGGTGCCATCGGCATCATCGGTGGTGCCGACGGTCCGACCGCTATCTTCCTCTCTTCCAAGCTGGCTCCTAACCTGATGGGTGCCATCGCTGTATCTGCCTATTCGTACATGGCATTGGTACCGGTGATTCAGCCGCCCATCATGCGTTTGCTGACCAACAAGAAGGAACGTTTGATTCGCATGAAACCTCCACGCGTGGTTTCGCATACGGAGAAAGTGATGTTCCCCATTATCGGTCTGTTGCTGACCACCTTCCTTGTGCCGTCCGGTCTGCCTCTGTTGGGTATGCTGTTCTTCGGCAACCTTTTGAAGGAGAGTGGGGTGACACGTCGTTTGGCAAATACGGCCAGCGGTCCGCTGATTGACACCATTACCATCCTGCTGGGTATCACCGTGGGAGCATCGACACAGGCATCCGAGTTCCTTACTTTGGACTCCATCCTGATATTCTTCTTGGGTGCGTTGTCGTTTGTCATCGCTACGGCATCGGGTGTCATCTTCGTGAAGATTTTCAATCTCTTCTTGAAGAAGGACAATAAGATTAACCCGTTGATTGGTAACGCCGGCGTATCTGCCGTGCCCGACTCTGCACGTATTTCTCAGGTTGTAGGTTTGGAATACGATTCCACCAACTATCTGTTGATGCATGCGATGGGTCCGAATGTATCGGGTGTCATCGGTTCTGCCGTTGCTGCCGGTATCTTATTAGGATTTTTGATGTAAGGATATATAGTTTGTATTTGTACATATTGAGGCTGTGCCGTTGTGAAACGTTGCAGCCTTTTTTTGTTTAAAGAGTTGGCGGGGCACAGTTCTTGATTCATTAATCTATCTTAAATATATTACGGTAATTTCGTAAATAAATTATTTTTAGTAACTTGCACGCGGTTTAATCACTAAGTAATGATATACTGTATGCGAAACTTCTTCATCTTTCTATGCTTCTGTGCCTGCTATACACTCCTGAAGGCACAAAATGCGAACGCCATCCAAGAGGCGATGGCCGATTATGACTACGAAACCGTTCTGTCGCTCATCGAGCAGAAAACACCCACTCTTCCTTTGCTTTATCAAAAAGGGAAGGCGCTGAAAGGACTGGGACGCACCTCCGAAGCGTTGGAGGTATTCCGCGACATCTGCCGACAGGACTCACTGAATTCCCGCGCTTACATCGAAGCTGCCGAGTGCTGCAAGTCGCTGGCAAAATATAACGAAGCGCTTGCCTGCTATCAAAATGCCATCGGACTGAATCCGGAGAATAAATATCTGCGCCTGCAATACATCAACATGCTGATGGGCATGAAAAGATACAGCGAATCTTTGAAGGAAAGCAACCTGCTGGCAGAGAAAGACAGCACGGCATACGTGCTGCATCTGAGGGCGGAAAGCATGGGGCAGGTCTATGACAATACGGAAATCATGCGCGTGATAGATGCTTATCTGGACATACAGAAAAGGTATCCCGATGATTACCTCTCCGCAGCCAAGCTTGGCAATATTTATGTGGCCGGCCATCAGTATGAGGATGCCATTGATATCACGGAGAAATTCCGTTCCATCGACTCCACCAACATCCTTGTGAATCGGGTCAACGCTCAAGCCTACTGCCTGAACCGGGATTATCCCAAAGCCATAGAAAGGTATGAACAGCTGTTGCAGGAAAAAGACAGCAGCTTCCAGACTTGCTTCTATGCCGGAATCAGCTATTATGCTCTTGAAAATTTCTACCCGGCACACGATCTTCTGGAAAGAGCGCTCAAGGATGACCGGAGCAATGTCAATGTCCTCTATTATCTGGGTCGCGCCTGCTCCAAGACCTCTTGGAAGAAGGAGGGGGTGGCATACCTGGAGACAGCCATCAACCTCTCCATGACCAGCGACAGCGTAATGTCCCGCCTCTACGTGGGACTTGCCGACTGCTACAAGATGGCGCTTCAGTATGCCAACCAGGCAAATGCCCTCCTGACGCAATACGAGAAGTATGACCGGCAGAAACACAGATTGCTTTACGACGTTGCCTTCATCTACTATTACTACCTGAAGAACATACCCAAGGCAGAACACTACCTGACGGCATACCTGAAAACCCGGCCGAAAGACAGCAAGGGCAAAGCGCAGGAAGTGGATGCCGACGGAGTTCCCATCATCGGAGAAGACAATCGGTATAATGCCGCCGAAAACTGGCTGAAGGACATCCGCGAAAAACGCAAGAAAGAGGATTTCTTCAAAGGGAAAGTTGATACGGCAAGTGTGGCGCCTATCAAATAGGGTACTATTGAAAACGTTTGCATAATATAATAAAGTATAGTCAGCGGAGAAACGGTTTGTTTCTCCGCTATTTGTTTTAATTTAGCGCACAATAAATGAACCGTAAAGTAATTATCATGAAAAAAGTATTCTCTATTCTGGGAGCCATCCTGCTCTCGCTTAGCACGTATGCAGCTATGAACGTGAACAAAATTGATCCGCCTTTCTGGTACACCGGCATGCAGAATCCGGAACTCCAGCTGATGGTTTATGGCGAAGGTATCGGAAACGCCTCCGTCTCAGTCAACTACCCCGGTGTATCGCTGAGCAGCACCGTCAAGCTGGAAAGCAACAACTACCTGATTGTCTATCTGAAACTGGACAAAGAGGTGAGACCGGGCAAAATGACCCTCACCTTCACCGAAGGGAAAAAGAAGCTCGTCAAGGAGTATGAACTGAAAGCCCGCGACAAGAAGGGGTGCGCGCACAAAGGCTTCGACGCTTCCGATGCCCTCTACCTGCTGATGCCCGACCGATTTGCCAACGGCAACCCCGACAACGACCAGATAGCAGGCATGGCGGAGTATAAGGTGGACCGCAACGACCCCAACGCCCGCCACGGCGGCGACCTTGCCGGCATTGAGCAACACCTCGACTACTTCTCCGATCTCGGCGTGACCGCCCTCTGGTTTACTCCCGTCTTGGAGAACAACATGACCGGTGGCTCCTACCACGGCTACGCTACTACCGATTACTACCGTGTGGACCCACGCTTCGGTACCAACGAGGAGTACAAACAGCTGATTGAGAAGTCGCATGCCCGTGGCATCAAGATTGTGATGGACATGATTTTCAATCACTGCGGCGTGGAGCATGTATGGATTAAAGACATGCCCTCCAAAGACTGGTTCAATAACCCTGACCACGAGAACAACTTCGTGCAGACCTCTTTCAAACTGACCTCGCACGTTGACCCCTACACCTCTCAATACGATTTCGACCAGATGAACGACGGCTGGTTTGTGACCGCCATGCCTGACCTCAACCAGAAGAACCCTCACGTTTACCGCTACCTGGTGCAGAACAGCTTTTGGTGGATTGAGTATGCCAACATTGACGGTATCCGTATGGACACCTATCCGTATGCCGACTACAACGCCATGAGCAACTGGATGAAGGAACTGAACGAGGAATATCCCAACTACAACACCGTAGGCGAGACCTGGGTGACCGAACCCGCCTATACTGCCTGGTGGCAGAAGGACTCCAAACTATCCGCCCCCAAGAACAGCAACCTGAAAACAGTGATGGACTTCAGCTTCTTCGACAAAATCAATACTGCCAAAGCCGAACAGACCGAAACTTGGTTCAAGGGACTGGACCGTGTCTATAACAATTTCGTCTATGACTTCCTTTATCCCAATCCCGCTTCCGTACTTGCTTTCATCGAGAATCATGATACCGACCGCTTCTTGGGCGAAGGTGACAATCTGCCGATGCTGAAACAAGCCTCTACTTTGCTGCTTACCACCCGCCGCATTCCGCAACTTTACTACGGGACGGAAATCATGATGAACGGTGTGAAGAGCAAGAGCGACGGCTATGTGCGCAAGGACTTCCCCGGCGGATGGGCAGGCGACAAGGAGACCGCCCTCACTGCTGAAGGACGCACCCGAATCCAGAACGAATGCTACAACTTCTATAAGACGATTCTGAACTGGCGCAAAGGAAACGACGTGATTGCCAAAGGCAGCATGGTGCAGTTCATGGTACAGAACGGTGTCTATGCCTACGCCCGCCAATACGAAGGAAAAACGGTATTCGTGATGCTGAATGGTACGGATGTCGAAACCACCGTTCCTCTGAAGTTCTACAAGGAAATCCTGAAAGATTGCAAGCAAGGCAAAGACATCCTCAGCGGAAAGACCATCGCTTTTGGCGAAGAGCTGAAGATGGCGGCACGTGAGTCGCTGGTGCTCGAACTGTAAATTATTTAACACAGAGGCACAGAGACGCGGCGTATTTTTTATTTTCCCGCTGTGTCTCTGTGCCTCCGTTTTTCAAAATCTTACTCCATAAAATATGCGGTTGCGGATGTAGAAGGATGAGATATCTACCGGCTTCTGTCCCATATTATACATATTGATTATAGTCGTAAATCCGGCAAAGTTGCGCGACCTGTCCCATAATACTCCTAAACGGGCGATTCCGCCCACATTCACTTTATCTACAGATAATCGATCGGTATGTGTCGGAAACTTCAGGCGTGCACGCTTGAAGGTAGAAAAGGAGGGTAGGAAAGAACCATGCAGCATCCATCGGCGTCCCAATACCCAGTTGTATGCGTAACCCATACCGATGTTCAGGCTGCGATAGTTTATCTCGTGGGCATATTCGGAGGTATTCAGGCGCTCGGTCAAGGCTTCGGGAAGCGCATCGGTATCCAATTCCAGTTGTTCGGCATGCAAGGAGAGTCCCAGAATGATGCTGCCGCAGCTGCGCTTCTGCCGGTAGCTCTGTGTAAATACGGCGGGGTACGAGAAACGGCGATGGTTCAGTACCCAATATCCATTTGCTTGCAAACGCTTAGACCGGAAGCAGGAAACCCGCAGATGCCACTCCTTATTCTGTTCGGAATGAATCGTATAGCGGTTGGAGGAGCTGTAGAAGTAGTCGCCTCCCAACATTCTTCCGTACAGGCTGGCCCCGAATTCCGTATTGTTGGCACGCTTGTTCTTGAAAAAACGCTCCACATCGCGCTGAAAGCCGATTGTCAGGTTGCGGTAACTGAAGTTGGCTCCTACCTTGTAGAGGGGGGCAGAGTTGATGGTGTACTGCTGTCTCTCACCGTCTTGTTTCCAACCGAACTCAAAAATACCGATGGAGATGCCGGTTCTCGGCTTGATGCTGAACCGATAGTTGTTGCGGACAGCATAGAGCGTGTCTGATTGAGAAACGGATAATTTGTTGAAGAGGTGTTCCAGCCATGCGACGGTTCTGTTGTGGGTCGTTGTTTCCCGGTCTTGTGCAACCATGTACGACAAGCTTCCTCCTAACGAAAGAAGAAAACATACGCATGCCGCCTTCTTCAGTGCTGCTCCGTTTTTCAGTACAAGTTTCATAAGGGCATTCATTTTGATAATAGAGTTAGCCGATTGAAAAAATCCATACATCTTCTATGGGTTAATCATTTGTTTTCGGATGTCTGTTCCTTGTCCGGCAGATGTATAAGGGAAAAAATGGTTGGTTTGTTCGAACGGACAAGAAAGGGCGTATCTTTCATGTGGATACGCCCTTATCTCTTAGGTTATTTGATTTCGATTTCTTCCTTCATGTCAATCTCTTCCCCTTGCGGGTCATAGAATACATATTCCAGAAAGGCAAGTTTCTGGCTTGGAATAATCTTGATGCCGAATCCGTACTTCATTTGCCATTTTCGTTTCAAGGAGACGAGTCCCTGATTGATGTATGCGGCGATGTACGGGTGGATGTGCAACGAGAATTTCTTAATCTTCAGTTTGTTTACCAGATAGTCTATTTTGTTCTCCAGCGTGTCCGTAAAGAGGATGGACGATTTGATGGTGCCTTTTCCGAAGCAGGTGGGGCAGGTCTCTGTCGTGTTGACATCCATGGCCGGGCGCACGCGCTGACGCGTAATCTGCATCAGTCCGAATTTGCTCAGTGGCAGGATGTTGTGCCGTGCCCTGTCTTTCTGCATGTTGGCACACATGCGTTCGTAAAGCTTCTGGCGGTTTTCGGCTTCGTTCATGTCGATGAAGTCCACCACGATAATGCCCCCCATGTCTCTCAATCTGAGCTGGCGTGCCAATTCGTCGGCTGCTCCTAAGTTCACTTCCAGTGCGTTGGCTTCCTGTCCGTTGGCATTCTTGGTGCGGTTACCGCTGTTCACGTCCACTACGTGAAGGGCTTCCGTATGCTCGATAATCAGGTAGGCGCCACTCTTGTATGAAATGGTCTTGCCGAATGAGGACTTGATTTGTTTGGTGATACCGAAATTGTCATAGATGGGGAGCTGCCCTTTGTATAGTTTCACGATTTCTGCCCGTTCGGGGGCGATAAGGGTTACGTAATCCTTGATTTCGTGATATACCGCTTCGTTGTTCACGTGGATGTTTTCAAAAGAGGGATTGAATAGGTCGCGCAGCAATCCTACAGCGCGGCTGGTCTCTTCGTAAATCAACGTAGGGTATTTGGTAGCCTTCTGTACTTTTACGATGGCCTCTTCCCAATGTTTCAGTAATACTTTAAGCTCTCCGTCAAGCTCGGCTACACGTTTTCCTTCGGCAACGGTGCGGACGATGACTCCGAAGTTTTTCGGCTTGATGCTCATCAGCAATTGCTTGAGGCGTGCACGCTCTTCGCTCGATTTGATTTTTTGGGATACGGAAACCTTGTCGTTGAAGGGAATCAATACGAGATATCTGCCGGCGAAAGAGAGTTCGGAGGTCAGTCTCGGCCCTTTGGTCGATATGGGTTCCTTGACAATCTGCACCACTACTTCTTGTCCCACCTTGAGTGTGTTCGATACTGTTCCGTCCTTTTCAAGGTCGGGAAGTATGGTTGCTTTGGTAATGGGATTCAATTTCTTGCGGTCGCTTAAAGTCTGCTTTACGTATTTCTCTAAAGAGTTGAATTGTGGACCTAAGTCCTGGTAATGAAGAAAAGCATCTTTCTCGTAACCCACGTCCACGAAGCAGGCATTCAGGCCGGGCATCAGTTTCTTGATGCGTCCCAAATACATATTGCCCACGGAGAAAGAGATGTTTCTTCCTTCGCTTTGGAGTTCCACCAGTTGCTTGTCTTCGAGCAGGGCGATGGAGACTTCTTTGGGCTGTACGTCAACAACGAGTTCGCTTGTCACAATAATTGCTTTTTTTAAGTTGACGAGGTCTCAGTTGACAAGTTGATGAGGCAGGAGGTGAGTATCTCTCCTTGTTTTCCCCGTTAACTTATTCTCTTGTCAACTTGTTTCCTTGTTAACTAATTGATTAATTACACAAAGAACAAACTCGCGAGATGTTTTGCTTCACAAGTTTGTTCTTTATTTTGTCCTTCAGACTAAAAATTACTTTTTGCTTTTATGTCTGTTCTTTCTTAGTCTTTTTTTACGCTTGTGTGTTGACATTTTATGTCTTTTTTTCTTCTTTCCGCTTGGCATAGCTTCAAAATTTTATGGGTTAATACTATTGTTTATTATTTCTTCACTGAGAGGGTGAATGTTTTAGCGGGCTTAAATGCCGGAATGTTATGTTCCGGGATGATGATTGTAGTATTTTTGGAAATGTTGCGAGCCGTTTTCTGTGCTCTTTTCTTTACTACAAAGCTACCAAATCCACGGAGGTAAACATTTTCATCTTTGGACAAAGAGGTTTTTACAGCTTCCATAAAAGCTTCAACGGTTGTAAGTACGGTTGACTTCTCAATTCCGGTGCTCTTTGCAATTTCGTTTACAATATCAGCTTTAGTCATTTTTCTTTAAAAAAAATATTATTACTATTGTTTTCTTAATTTTTTGGACTGCAAATATA
>NZ_JAICZW010000053.1 GCF_029057325.1 Bacteroides sp.
TCACGATAGTTTGTGCCTTCTGTTTGTCGCCTTCAGCAAGGGCGTTCTTCAGGCGTTCGTTCTCGGCGGTCATGTCGTTCAGCTTCTGACGCATGCTTTCCAAATCACCATAATTGTAACGATAAACGGTCTTGCTGCGGTTCCAGCCACGTTGTTTGAACTTGTAGGTCAGGCCCAATGTGGCAGACAGGTTTCCCTCACCGAAGCGGCCACCGCCCTCACCGTCGAAGCGGTCGTTGACAAACATGCCGCGCACATCGAGGTTCAAAGCCAGCGCATCACAGAAGTGCCAGGAGGTCAGGATACCGAGATTGGCGCTCACCTCTTTGGCAGAGGGCGAGTCATAGACACGTGCCCAGCCGAGACCTGCATAGGGGCTGAGGTCCCACTTGCGGTTCTCGTTGTAGCCGCCGAAAAGATTCAGCACGTTGAAAAGCACGTCGGCGTGGAGGTTACCCATCTTGTACTTGGATTGCTCCAGCCAGTGGGGAGCACCGCCACCATCTACAGGTTTTCCATTTCCGTGAGCCGAATCCTCGTTCTTGTCACCCGGATGCTTGGTGGCACCCTTGCTTTGCAGACCGCTATACATGAAGCGGACGCCGATGCCCGGAGTGAACCACTTGCCTACAGCCACATCCAGTGCCGGAGCGATACGTTTGCCGAAAGATTGTTGCTTGTCATGGTCGCCGAAGTAAACCTGTCCGCCGGCCCCGAGGCTGATGAACCAGTTGCTCCAGAAGCGGTTGGTCTCCACTTTGTACTTGTCCGTGCTGTATTCCACCTTTTCTTCTGTGTCGGAAGTCTGCGCGAAGGCCGGACAAAGAGCCAGGGCGCACAAGGCGGTTAAAAAGAATTTCTTAGTCATCTTGTTGTTATTAAAAAAGATTAATTAGTTGTTTTTTGTCAACCTTACGACGAAGGTGCCGTGCGCCGCAATCGTAGCAGTCAGCGATGACGAAGCGGAGAGGCTTCCCGCGTCTTTCAGTCCGATAAGGTCTCTTGCCGAATAGGATGCGCTTTGGTCAAGAGCATCGTAATCGGTCATGGAGATGGTAGCGGTTGCCTGGCTGTCGCTGAGGTTGACGGCGGCAATCGCCACATCGCCGTTGGCAAGATCCTTCTGATAGTAGTCGATGCCGTTGGCACTCTTGATGTACTCGGCGCCCTGTCCCAAGGGGTCTTGGTTGATGGCGATAAGTTCCTCGTTCTTGACAAGCGCAAGGTCGTGCGCCAATTCGGCCGAAGTCATGTCCTTGGTCATGTCGAAGCCCAGCAGAATGGGAGAACTCCACATACACCACATGGCAAATGAGGTCTCGGCTTCGATTGAGTTCAGGCCGGGATTCCTTCTTGTTGGATTGGAAATAGGAAATTCAACATAAACACAATCGTTCGAGGATTGGCCGGTGCCACGAATACCGACACAGATCATATCGGCATCGTTGTAACGGTTGATGCCCACATACGGCCAAAGGTTGCGCATCAGCACGATGGTGTTGTGCAGTCCCACACCGTTGGCATTCTGATCGTTGTTCTTGCTGCTTCCGACCTTGCCCCACCAGCCGTCGCGGCCGTCGTAGCTCATGCGCCAGCAGGTGGCACCAGTCTCGGCACCCCACTTCCAAGGTTCGTGAACACCCCATTCGCACATATAGAGCATCAGGCCGCGGCTTTTGAGCGCCTGCCCCATCTTGGTGTAGAGTTCAAGTGCCTTGCTGTGGGAGTTCCATTCGGTATTGAGGCCGGCATATCCATCCTTGAAGTTCGATGAGGTGGCACCCGTGGGAGCCATCGTGGTGTCGTAATACCAATCTTCCTTTACGAAGTCGTAGCCCCAGTCCTGATAGTCTTGCGCATGGAGTTCCTCGTAGCCGTAGGATGCGAAGTACTTCTCGCAGGTCTTGGTTCCGCAGTCGGTGTAGATACCGGCTTTCAGGCCGTAGCTGTGAATCAAGTCCGCCATGCGCTTCATGCCGTTCACGCCGTCCACTGTGGGGAACTTGTCTGCATTGGGAATCTGGTGGCCGTTTTCGTTCTTATCCTTCACCTGCCAGCAGTCGTCTATGCCGAAGTAGCTGTAGCCAGCGCTGATGAGACCCTTGTCTCTCATGCCTGCCAGCTGGGCGGAAAGGATGTCGTAGCTGATTTCGCCCTTAAGCACATTCCAGGTCTGCCAGCCCATCATGGGGGTGGGCGACAGGAGTTCGTCGGCCGCAGCGGCCACGTGGAGCTTGATGCCTTCCTGATAGGTGGTGCCGCCCACGGTGAACTCTACTGAATAGACATAGTCGTCGGCTGCGGGTGCCGTACCCTGCACAAGGCAGCGTTCAGCGTTCCACGTCAGACCTTCGGGCAGGTTGTAGGCACGCTTCACGCCTTCCTTTACGGGAACCGCCGCAATGTTCTCCGCAGAGGTAGTGTGCGAAGGGTCATTGGGCACGCGGATTTTGTGCATGAAGGGCTGCCCGGCAATGGCATAGACCGTGTTGGCGCAGGCCAGGCGACTCTGGAGCCCGGACACCCAGGCGGCGTTCTCCTCCTTGCCGTCGGGGTTCTCTTCCAGCGTCCAGCTGTCGGCATACAGTGCCAGGGAGAGGGGCACGGTGTAGTAGTAGTTGGCCTTCAGCGCATCGGCCTTCATCGTAGTGGTGAAGGTGGCGATGTGCTTGTGGGTGGTGACGGTCACCGTGGCCGTCTTGCCTTGCAAGCCTGTGGCGGGGAAGACGCTCATGTAGCCGTACACCGTGGAGCCGCCGGTCAGCTCGGGCGTGTCGCTCCATTCCATCACCACCTTGGCGGCATCGCCGGCCGGGGTAAGCGTGGTGGCGCCGCTCTGGGTGAGGTCGCAGGTGAAGTCGCCATACAGCTGCGCGCCCTCTATCTGGAGCGACACGCTGAGCAGACGCTCGCTTGCCACATCCGTGCCCGTGGCGTTCACGGCGAAGCGCAGGAAGGGGAAAATGTTCTTGAAGCAGAACTTCCCGCTGTTGCCCGGCTGGGGAGTGCCCGCCTTCCAGTCGCCTTCAAGCCGGCGTGTGGTGGAATTGTAGCGCTGCGTGCCTGCCAATGTGCCTTTCACCGCCGCGGGGTCGGTGCCCGCCGTGGAGGTGTAGGGATAGTAGGCGTATTGCGGCGTCTCCCCGCTTGCCAGCGTGCCGGCAAAGGTGGCCTTGTCGCTTTCGGCCGTGTTTTGGTTGCTGAACGGGGCGTTGGTCGTGCCGTTGCCGCCATAGACGCCTATCACATCTTCGGGAAGCCAGTTGATGCCTATCTGCCCGGAGGTGTAGTCGGTGGGGTCTATCGCCGTGCGGCTTTCTACCTCGCCGGATGCCGACGGTTGGGTGGTGACCTCTATGAGGGTATTCCCGCCGCCGACAGAGAGGTCGTCCGCCGTACATCCGCTCATGGCAAACGTGCAGGCTAATGCCGATATGCCGTATATAGTATTCTTAAGTTTCTTCATAAAGTGAAAATAGTATGTAATGTATTGTTTCAAAGAGGCGTAATCGCGGGCGGTGCGTACCTACCGCGATTACGCCGTGATTTACTTACCAAAGAGATTCTCCGTTTCCAGTGCCGAGAACGTCACCAGAAGGCGCTTTCTTGGCAGCGGGGCGACGGGCAAGCGTGAAGTTCGGATCGGCGTTGTGCTCAATCACGGCTTGGATACCTTGGGCGGTAGTGGGCACGTTCGTTGCATCGCCTACGCAGTTGAACATTACCCAACCCCACGGCTTGTTGGTAGGCTTGTCGGTTTTGTTAAGCCAAAGGGTGTTGAGAGTTGCTGCAACTTGAGAAGTGTAGTAATATGTATTTTTTATACTTTTATGTAAAGCACCGCACCCTCCCAAATAGGTCATCGCGAAGTTCTTATGCTCGTTTGAGTTGTAATTGTCGGCGTATGCGGCAAGAATGGCCGTTGCGTTGCTTTCAACACCGGATCTATATCCGAATCCCATAGTTACTCCCCAACCCGAATTCAAATTTTTCCATTCCATCGGATTAGCACAATCAGAATAGATGATGTTCATATTCCCGGTCAGAGCCGAAGCTGATGAGCCACCGGCATTGGTAGCAGGAAGCGTACCGTAGAGCATGGGCGCATAATACGGGGCGGTTTCAGCGGCCTTTGCATAGGAATTCGTCCATATATTGGCTTCGGCCAACTGATTCCATGCGCCGGTGTATTTACCGTTAAGCTGCACCTTGATAATTATTTTTCCTTTGACATCGCCGATGGTGGTGTTGGGAGTGATGCCGGTTGCAACCAAGCCTTGACTGGCGGCATTGTCAAGTATGACTTTCAAGCAGCTGTACAAAGTGGACATCTTCGATTCATTTACGTCAGCAATCCAGTCGGAGATGGTGAGCACACAGAACTCGTCCTTGTGGATTCCCGACATCTCCGTATGCAAGGCCTTGAGCACATCGCTGAGAGTCCAATAACCGCCGGCAGGATTCGATACAGAATTACCTTGAGAATCCGTGATGCCCACCGACGTGCTTCCACCATCAATGGAAGATGTCTGATTGATGGTATTGACATGGCACTGGAACACGCGCGCACCGGCATTGAACTGCTCGGCCAGGGTCTTTGTCTGGGTCTGCATGTAGTCGTCTGAATGCAGATAGTTGAACGTCAGCGCGGAGCCCGGCAATGAAATCTCGGAGAGGTAGATGTTCTCGTCTAACTGCGACAGCCAAATCGTGTAGTCAAGTTTCAAATTGTCAACATCAATCTTCGGGAGTTTCACGAAATGAATCTGCTTCGGCTGGAATTTACCCATCTCCAAAGTCTTGGTTATGTTTTTGGCCTGTGATGTCACGACCTTTACCTTAAGCGTCGTGACATCCGGGTTGGGAATCATGAAGGCGCGCACCCGAAACGTGCTGCTATTACCCATCAACACTCCCACCTTGTTGCCACTGGCATCGTTGAACATCGTCTCAACCGAAATGCTGTTTGAGGCGTTTGTACCGAAGGTAAAATTCCCATTCGAGTAATCATACGTGAAGTCGCCCGCAATGGGAGCGTCAGCCTCGATGATAACCGAAGTGATGCGCACATTCGACGTCGTATTGCTGTTAGTACCATTTACGGTGATGTCCATCATCGTGGCGAAAGGCTCGAACTGCAACTGCACTTTTCCTTCATTTCCGGTAGTGGGCGTGTAACCCGTTTCCTTGGCAATCATCAGCGCACAGTTCATGTCGGCGGTCGTCTGGAGTTCTGTAACCGGTTTGTCAGTCATCGTTTCCGTAGCGGAAGCCGTCTGGTTGACGGGCATCGTGGCGGAAAGCGCATTGCCCGTGCCGCTGCCTGCCGTGACAGCCGAAGCGGGATACATGGCGTAGAAGTTGTAACTGTCGGCCGTACCTACCTGCACGCCGGTATCGCCGTCCTTGGTGACAGGAGCAGGGCCAGCCAAGTTCTGCGTGGCATTGACCGTGTACGAAGCCTGATTGCGCCCGGCCGCCGCCTCGGGAGAATAGATGTAGATGTGGTCCTTTGGATCCTCATAGTTCCAGAAAATCTTCCATGCAGTGGCAGCCGGATTGGCCTCATCCGTAGGGTCGTAATAGGTACGCGTCTCACCGGACTCGGAGTCAACCCCGGCACCGAAATTGAATTCCACACCTTCGGGCAGGGGTTTGTTGCCCGGCATATCGTCATCTGTACATCCGGCGAGGCTTAAGGCCAGCAAAGGCAAAGCAAGAGCCGGAATTAAAAATCTCTTATTCATATTCATTCAGATTATGTTTTTATTAGTTGTTTGTATCCCAACTACCGTTAGAAAAGTCATTGGCCGAATTAAAATCCGTATTTACATCTTGAGCTGTAGTTGTCACACCAGGTGACTTGGCTGTTGCATCGATGGAACCGCACAGGTTCCCCTCCAGTTCCACCTGAGTCTTCTTCGTGGCAGGAGCCTCGTAGGGCTTCAAGTCCTTGTTTTCATTTTTGTCCATACACTTTATAATGTTTAAAAAGTTAATAAATCCGTTTTTATGCTTCCCCGCCATGTGAGGGTGCCTCACATTACCGTGTGAGGATGCCTCACATTACCGTGCGAGGGCGTCTTGCATTATCCGAGGGGATTCTTTTCCTGATCGCCATCGCTGCCGGAACCTCCGCCGGTTGTCTCGCCGCCTCCCGTAGAAGGGGGTGTGGTGCCCACGTAGATGAGTTTCTCCACCGTGCGGACGGATTTCAGGAGGCGGTTCCCTCCGCCATACTGCGTGGTGAGGCGCAGGCGGTAGGTGCCGTCGGCAAGCGTGGCGGGGATGATAAAGATGACTTTCGAGGGGTCGTTCACCACGAAGAGGTCGTCGGTGATGCGGGTCATGGCACCGCTCTCCGAGGTGAGGGTGATGCCCACTTCCTCGGCGGTGCCTGCCACGCGGAGGTTGCGGCCCGTGAGGGTGAAGGCACGTCCGGCGGTGGCGGTGGCGTCTTGCGCGCGGGTGGCGGCATCGGCCACGCCGCCGATGTAGATGGCGGCACCCTTCTCGCCGATGATGTTGACGGTGGTATTCTTGATGGCTTGGCGCAGATCGGCCCCCATCTGGAAGTTCACCGTGATGGAGTTCTTCTGCGGGTTCCAGGCGCTGTTCTCGATGACTCCGCGGAAGGAGGTGGAGGCGTAGTAGAGGCCCGCGTTGACGCTGTAGCCGCTCATGAGGAGGCGTTTGACTATGCGCTTCTCCAGCTCGTGCACGTGGAGGATGGTCTCGCGGCGGAGGCCGGAGTCTTCTGCCACCATCTCGCTGATGATGCGCTCTTCATCGGCGGCGCCGATGGAGACGGGGACCAGGATAACGTCTTCGGTGTTGTCCTTGGTGACGGTGTTGTCCATCAACTGCCCGTTGATTTGATACTTGATTTCTGTTGCCATATCGATATGTTTTTTAGTTTTTTTACTTTTTCTTCTTGTGTTTCCCGTAACCGTAGCCATATCCGTAACCGTAGCCCCGGCGGTGCGGATCGACCCCGTTCAGGATGAGCGCCATGTTGCGGAGCTTGCCTTCGCGGTAGAGCTCCTCCATGTCGGGGAGCTGGCGGCGGTCGAGCTTACCGGCGCGCACCACGAAGATGGTGAGGTCGGAGATGCGGTTGCTGATGGTGGCGTCCGCCACGATGCCTATGGGGACGTTATCCACGATGACGTAGTCGTAACGCTTGCGCAGCTCTGCCATCATCGTGTCCAGGCGGCTGTCCATCAGCAACTCGGCGGGGTTGGGCGCCACGGTGCCCGAGGAGATGATGTCGAGGTTGCCGGACTTCTCGTCGGTGTGGATGATGTCATCCAAAGCGATGGAGTCATCGGCCAGGTAGTTGGTCACGCCCACGGGATGCTTGCTGAAGTGGCGGCTCAGCGTACCCTTGCGGATGTCGAGGTCCACCAGCACCACGCGCTTCTTGGTAAGCACGAGGCTCATGGCAAGGTTGCGGGAAATGAATGTCTTTCCCGCACCTTCATTAAACGAAGTAAAGGTGATGACTTGCATCGGTTTATCTTTTTTTGCCATGAATGCCATGTTGGTACGCAGGATGCGGAAGCTCTCGGACAGCATGCCGTCATCTTCCCCGCCCACGGCAACGCTCGTTTTCGCCGCCTCCTTGTCTTGCGGTATCTCGCCGAGGAAGGGGATGCTCACCGCACCCTTCAGGTCCTTGCGGCTACGCACGCGAGTGTCCATAAAGAGTATCATCAGGAACACTACGCCGGGAACGGCCAGACCGACGAGCACGCCCAGCAGCAGAATGCGGTTGCGCACGGGCGAGATGGGTCCGGCGGGACCATCCACGCTGTCAATGGTACGCGCGTTGTTGTCGGCCATCGCCTGCGAAAGGGCGTTCTCTTCGCGACGGTTGAGCAGGAACATGTAGAGCGACTCCTTGATTTTCTGCTGCCGCTCGATGGAGAGCATCTGCCGCTCCTTGGTGGGCACGGTGGTGAAGCGTGCCTGCGCCTGTGCCTGGCGGCTGCGAGCGTCGTTGCGCTTCATGTTGATGCCCACTATCATGTTGTCCACCGCCCGGATGATGCTCTGACGCAGGGCGTGGATAGTGTTGTTCAGTTCCTCCACCACGGGGTTGCTCTCGCTGCTGTCGTCGATGAGTTTGTCGCGCTTCAGCTTCAGGGCGTTGTACTGGCTTATCTGGTTCTCCACCGTAGCATCGCTGATGCCCGTCCCCGAAGGGATGAGGTCGCGGTTCTTGGTGGGATCTGTCAGATACTCCTTGATGAACTGCGCCAGCTTCAACTGGGTCTCCTGCTCCATGGCATCGGCGTCGTAGCTCCGCGCCTCGCCCATATACTGCCCCGCCAGCGAACTGATGTCCATCACCAGGTTGCTCTGCTTGAAGCTCTCCAGCTTGGTCTCTACGCCGCCTAACTCGCGCTCGATGATAAGTAGGCGCTCGTTGATGAACTCTGAAGTGTTCACCGCCACCTGGTTCTTATCGTTGAGGGCTTCCTCGTTATAGACGTTGACCAGCGTGTTGAGCACATCCTCGGCGCGCAAAGGCGAGGCGTCTTTCAGCGAGAGGACGAGGATGGACGATTCGTCTTCCTCCTGCCGGATGCCCATGCTTCCCTGGAAGCGGCCCGCCACGGCGTTCAGCGGGTTCTTGCAGATATGGATGTCGCGACCCGCCCACGACTTGCCCCAATGCTCGGTGGGGGTGAGGAGGATGCGCTCGCTGCCAATGGTGAGCGTGTCGTTCAGAGCCACGTCGTAGGACTCCTTCGCGGCGGGCATCCCCTTGAACTCGGAGATCGTCACCGTCGTGTCACCCTTGGGTGTCAGCACGAACGAGATATACCGCTCAGGCAGCACGTTGATGAAGGAGACGTTCACCGGCGAGAGGTTGTAAAGCTCGTTCATGCGCAAGCCCTCTTCCAGCCGGTAGTCCACATCGGCATGCAGCCGCTGCACCACCTCGCGCATCAGGCGCTTGGAACGGAACTGGAGAATCTCGTTGGCGACGTTCACCTTGTTGATATAGTTGTCGTAGCGGTCGAGTCCCGCCGTGGAGGTCTTGTTGGAGGGGTCCTTGATGATGACCGTGACGTTGCGGAAGAAGACCAGCGGCGATGTGGCGTACCGGTACCACGCCACCCCTCCGAATATCAGTACGGAGAGCAGGAACCACTTCCATTTGGAGAGCAGATAGACGAACAGATCCACCAGGTTGATGCTCTGTTCGTTCTTGTTGGATAAAGTATTGTTTTGCATAATTCAGAATGATTAAAACTACTTGTCAACTCGTCAACTTGTCAACTATTTAAGAATCCAAATGAGGGAACTCGTGGCTGATATGAACGAGAGGATGGTGGTGATGATTTTCCAGCTCCTATCCTCGCGGTCCTGCTTACGGTAGCGCGGCTCCACATAGACGATGTCGTTCTGTTGCAGGTAGTAGCAAGGCGAACGGAAAAGGTCCTTGCTGCGAAGGTCGTGCGTGTACATTACCCGCTGCCCGTCCTCCTCACGGATGACCCTCACGCAGTTCACGCGGCCCCGCTGGGCGATGTCTCCCGCCTTGGCGATAGCCTCGAGCAGGGTGATGCGGTCGCCCTCCACCGAGAAGGTGCCGGTGTTTCCCACAGCCCCCAATACCGAATACCTGAAGTTAAGGAACTCCAACGACACTAACGGGTCCTTGATGTACTTCCCCTCGATGATGCGGTTGCGTATCAGGCCGGTCACCTCGCTCACCTTCATCCCCTCCACATGCAGCTTGCCGAGGATGGGGAAGTCGATGTTGCCTTCCACGTCCACGCGGTAGCCTCTTTTGGCTGTGACCGATTCGCTCACGATGCCGTTGGAGCCCACTTGGAAAGCGCCCCCGTTGGCATTGAACGGGATGGCCAGTTCGGGACTTTTACTGCTCACGGTGATATCCAGACGGTCGTTGGAATGTACCACCGCTTCATACTTGGGGTCATACGGATAACCCTGTCCCGGCTCCATGTCCTGCAAATAGACGAACTTTTTCGACGAACCACAGGCAGAGAGCAGAAGCGTCACCACCAGTATGACTAAAAAATAAGGTTTTCTTTTCATGCTCATTAATTATAAATTATCAGTTTTGAATTTTGAATTGTCAATTATCACTTGTCAATCGAAAAAGCGCATTCCCTCGCCGCTTCCCCGTTCGGCAGACATTCCATCCATCCGACGAGAACCAGTTCGGACATCTGTATCAATGTGCGATACAATGCCTCCTGCAAGTGCGCATCCTGTCGGATGGCTGAGCAGGAAGGCAGCAGGGCGGCAAAAGCTTCCGGCCCCTCGAGCAGAGTGAATCGGTTCGTTCCGGCTTGTTGCAGACGAGCGATACCGGCTACCGGATAGCACTCATTCTTATAACAAGGTGTCTTCCCGCTCCAGGGCGTACCGTATGCCATCACCCTGCCACCTTCTATCCGCAATACGGGATTGTCGTCATTCAGCAGATGGCAATCCGGAATCGTTTCCAACCATTGCCGGGCATGTGTGCTCTTGCCGGTTCCGCTCTTGCCCAGAAACAGGAAACTCCTGCCATTCTGGCTGACACAGGAAGCATGGACAGACACCCCATCGTATTCAAGCACCGCCTGTGCGTAAAGGATGCGAATCATAGATGAAAGCACCGTTCCCACAGACGGGTCTTCCGGACGGAGGTAGGCCATGGCACAGTCGAAAATGGAGTCTGCGACCATTACATGCACCATGCCGTTCTCCACAGCACCATTATCTATTTCTACCCGATAGTTGTCGATATCACGCAACAGACGAACATGCCCCATGTCATTAGACGATTCGCCTAACAACTCCGTGCGTTTTCCATCATCCACAAAAGGTTGTGTGGTGACAATCAACCGGAAGATCCGCATACCTTTCGCCCACGCTCCGCACCGGAACGTACGGAAGGAAGGCAGAAGTGTTTCCACATCCCAACTGCCTGGAAGAGTGACAGAGAACAGCAGTCCAGCCACTCTAAAAAAATACTCGTTTCTCATTTGAGGTTTCCTATAATTAGTTTTATCGAAGTCCAGAACGCTTCCTTGCGTGCGTAGGCATTGGAGAAGTCACGATGCTTCCAAAAAGAGAAAAATGTCCGCAGCTTTCGCTCCCATCTTGTTTGGGAGGCCTTGCCCTTGGTATCACCGTATTTCCCGAAATTTCCCCCTTCGAGCACGATATGCAGCAACACGGGGGAAGTACACACATCCATATCCATAAAAGGCAGTTCGACCTCATGAAGACCAAGGTGCTCCGTCAGGAATGTATGAAGTTGCGCGCTCCATTTCAGGAGGCCCGTCCGCTTGTACACGGCTTCCAACTCTTCAGGAGAATAGCAACCCTGCAGGGTATGGTAAGCCCTTGCCATGTCACAAAACTGCCGGAGGCCGACACCATGCCCCATGATATGTTTCAGCAGATGGGCATTCAGCAACAGCAGGTTCAACAAGGGCGATGGCACGGAAACCGTCATCGGAGATTCAGCCGAAGGATTTCCGGTTAGAGGTTGGTCTATAAACCCATATTTCGCAACCAATGTGGAGAGGCAACCTTTCAACCACGGATTGCTAAAATCAAACAATCGCGTATGGTGCTCTATCTCCACACCCTGCCAACGGTAACAATCACTTCCGTCAGGCAATCCCTCTAACCGGCATCCTACTTGGCTCATTATTTCTGCGGCCTTCCGCATCTCCTCTTTCGAGGGGAAGTAAAGGTCGATATCCCCGCACTCGCGCAACAACGGATGTTCATAGAAAGCAGCTGTCCCCTGCCCTTTCAGCAACACGGGATGCAAACCGTAGTGGTTCATCCGCCGATACAACCGATTCACCATTACATTCATCCGCTTGTTCTTCTGCTCGATGTGCTCCGCTTGCGCCACCCAGCGTATCATCAAGCCATCGCCGGGCAGCAGCGTATCGGGCAGATGGTGCAACCCGCGATAGACAATGCCCGCCACCGTCTGGCGCACCGCCATCCGATAGACGTTCCACCAAGCGGCATCCGTCAGCGGGAAGGGCGACAGGTCATCCGGTTCTCTCTCCCACAATCCGGCACGCAGCAGGCTGAGCAACGCCCTGTGTTCCGAAGAAAGCATCATAACAGCCCCATCTTTTCCCATTCCGTCAACTGACTTTCCACATCGTGCAAGGCCCGTTCGTATTCCACCTCATACGTTTTGCATAACTCCTCCGCCAGTTCTTCGACTGTGTGCCCCTCTCTTCGGCACAGCATCTCCCAAAGCAGGGCAGCGGTCTCATTCAGGCTATATACGTTTGTCAGGTTCACACAACTGTCGGAAGTTTCCACAATCATATATTTGCTGCCTATTTTGCGAAGCTTCAGATTTGATTTCGGTATCATTTTATCTTTGTTTGCCATAATATAATGTAGAAGTTAAAGGAGTTATCAGGAGTTTACGGGAGTTATCACTCCGCTTCGCTCCGTTAGGATTTAAAAGCCAATAGTTTAACTTATGCAAGCGGGGTATTGGCCGATAACTCCTGTTAACTCCTGAATAACTCCCGATAACCCCTTCAATAAAAATTAAAATTTCTTTCCAGAAAGAATGGAGAACACCGTCAGGAAAATGATTTTTGTGTCAAGCCACAACGAACGGTTATGGAGGTAGTCCAAGTCCATCCGCAGCCTCTCCAGCATTTTCTCCATGGTATCCGTATATCCGTTATAAAGCGTAGCGGCGGAGAACAAACCGGGACGCAATCGGTACAGTAATTCATAATCGGGATTGATTGCCTTGATTCTATCCACAAAGAACTTGCGCTCCGGACGTGGACCGACCAAACTCATCTCCCCCTTGCAAACGTTCCATAGCTGTGGTAATTCGTCCAGATGGTGTTCACGCAAAAAACGTCCCACATAGGTCAGACGTTTGTCATCCTTCCCGCTGCACAATGCCGGTTTTCCGTCCGACTCGGACGTGACGGCCATGGAACGGAACTTGTAAAGCGTAAAGATTTTCCCACGATAGCCCACACGCTCCTGCTTGAAAATGGCATTTCCCCCGTCCTCACACTTTATGGCGATATAAATGATCAGGAATAACGGTGAGAAAACAACCATGCCGATAGTACTTGTCGCAAAGTCCAGCACCCTCTTTGTCCTGCTTTCAGCCGAAGACACACCCTCTTGACAGTAAGTACCGACACTTAAGGAATCTATTGATTTCCTTGAGACAACTCTTGTTTCATCCATAACTTTTTATAAATATCTAATACATCATTAATCATTTTATCCTTCGTGAACATCTCCCAATAACGTTTCTCCGCACCTGCGGAAAATTTCCTGTATGCCAGTTCGTCACCGGCTATCGTCCTGATGGCATCCGCCAATTCTGTCGCATCCTTCGGCACCACATTCAACCCCGACACCCCATGCTCGTTGACCCACGCCACACCCGAATGAGGGATGCGGGTAGCCACCACAGGCTTCCCGCACGACATGGCTTCTATCTGCACGATGCCGAAGGCTTCCGTCTTCTGTATGGAAGAGAGGCAGAAGAGCGTACAGGCCCTGTAATAGGCGGGCAGCTCCTCGTCGGAAATCCGCCCTAACAGCTTTACCTTCTCTCCTACTCCCCACGCCTCAATCTCCACCCGAAGCTCCCGCTCCAAGGGGCCACTGCCACCTATCAGTACCACGTAATCATCCTCCAGATAACGTGCAGCCTCTATGAGATACCGATATCCCTTGTACTCCACCAACCGTCCCAAGGAGAAGATGATTTTCTTCCCCGGATACCTTCTCAGTAGCTCCCCCGTCTGTTCGGGACATGCAGGAACCGGTTCGATGCCTATAGGCAAAAACTTCACTTTCGATTGCACCCGGGTCAGGAAAGGCGATTCCGCTGTATAAACGGGTGTTGTACCCACAATCACATCGGCACGCTTCAGCAACCATCTCTGCAAAGGCATATAAAATTTGAGCAGCACCTTCTGCTTCTCAATATCGGCATGCCAGTGCAGCACCACCTTTCCCTTGTACCTCGAAAGTAGCAGCGCAAGACATGCCATAGGGTCGGGATGATGCACGTGGATAATGTCATACTCTTCGCACCTGCAATGCAAGGCGGAAATCATGGCGGGCGAAAGCATCGTGGCATACGCCTTCAGCCAGGCATGGCAACCTATCAGCCGCGCGTGCCCGTTGATGTCCAGCACCTGCGACCCGCCTTTCGACAGGGCACAAAGCATGTCACAATCCACACTCCGGGCAGAAAGACCCAGCATGAGGTCGTACATCACTTTCTCCACCCCGCCACGGACGGGGTAGAATTTACCGAGTTGGAGGATTTTCATGAAGTTAAGGGTTGGGGGAAGATTCAATGTCCTATTTCATCAATCAATATTTGGGCACTATGCAACCAATCAAAAGTCGTACATCTTTTGCGACCTTTTATTATTAGTTCTTGACACAAGTTTTCATCATCAACCAATAAATTTATCTTATCAGCAATATCTTTTTCATCACGTGGATTTACATATAATGAGGCTTCTCCACAAACTTCCCTTAATACAGAAATATCCGAAACAATAGTAGGAGTACCACAAGCCATCGCCTCCAAAGGAGGTATACCAAATCCTTCATATAAAGATGGATATACAAAACATAACGCATGAAGATAATACTCTTTAAGCATAGCATCACTCACCCGCCCCAACCAATTTATTCTTTCCGAACCATTCACTTCATGCAATTCTGCAATAGAGGTGGAATAAATTCCATCTTGCCCACCTATAATATACAACTTAATGCTTTTATCTGTCACATGTTTAAAAGCTTTTAGCAACATGAAAAAATTTTTTCGAGGGTCAATAGAGGATACAGCCAAAATATATTTTTCACCAGAACAAAACTTCTTTCCATTGGCATATTTATCTTCTGAACAATAAAACTTTGGAGAAATTGCATTGTGAATGACACTGATTTTTTCACTGCTGACCGAAAGCCTACGCATAATCTCCGATTTGGAAAAATTACTTACAGTAAGTATTTTTAGAGATGTAGCAGCACAAAGAGGAGTCATTAGCCTATACCATAATCTATATGTGAGAGAATACCAACTTGGATTAGCCATGAATGCTAAATCGTGAATCGTCATCACTTTTTTTCGTACCAATAACGGTCCCAATCCCGTGAAACAAACCAATAGTTTTTTCCCTTGGATTTTGTTGAACCAAAAAGGTAAAAACAACTGCTCCCAAATATGTGATTTTAATTGACCACATACAACGATACAAAAACCGGAAACATCATAATACTCCTTAATTTTGCCTGGTGGACAACATACGGTAAAGGGTATTCCTAATGACATCCATGCCCTGCAAAGTTCGTACGCAAAACGATTTACACCTGTCAGATTCTGCAATAAGAATCTTCCGCTAACATAAATCATAGATAGGATTAGCAGACTTTTGATTTGAGTAGATATAGGAAAAATTTCCAATAATGCTTCATTTTGGCAGGAAATGAAAGCTTCACCCAGCTGTTTTCACAATAGTGTATAGCGTATGAAACCGAAGTAGCTTCGCGCCTATTTCCAGCAAAAATTTCAGAACGGTATATCATCATCCCGCCTTTTAATTTTTGATCTATATCCTTATAACGAAATCCATAATTTTCTGCAATACGGGCATATATCTGAGGCGCTATCACATCCAATCCCATACTACCATTAGACTTGATAAAATGTTTATCTTGATACCAGTCTAATACATTTTTCACAAACTGGCATCCTTTTTCCGCTCCCATAATAGCCGCCTGCATTTCAATACCTGAAATATATTTATCCACAATTCGATGTCCCTCAACGTCAATGTTAGCCAAAGATTTGTCACGTTCCACCATAAAAGGATGATATTCCATGCTTGAAAAGAATGAGTGATTCAAGAACTCATCAAATCGTTTCAACACTTTTACATCTGAATCCAAATAGATTCCCCCCTCAGTATAAAGTGCATACATGCGAATGTAATCTGCTACAAAAGCCCATTTCCGATTGGCAAACGCTTCTTTCACGTATGAAATACTGTTCTTTATATCAAAATTGTGCGTGTTCCACAACTTTAATTCATAATCAGGCATTACCCTTTTCCACGAATCTATACACATTTGTATCTTTTCGGGAAACGGGTCGTTGCTTAACCAACAATAATGAATAATTTTGGGTATCATATAGTAGATTTTTGAGAATAAACATTATCAGGTGCAGTCTCATACTTATCTAGCAGCAGAAGCAAAGCGTACACTACAAATATGTCAGTTGAGATCTTTATCCAAACAATAAATTCAAGTAAAAGTAACATTAATAAGAAAAAACGGCCTTCTTTCCACTTTTGGAAAAGAATGAATGTGCAAAAAATAAAAAAAGACACAAACAGACTTAATCCGATACAACCGCAATAAAAGATGAATCGCAAATAACCGATATCAGTATATTTGTAGAACGCACCCGAATCATAGGGGTTCGCAAACCACCCGTCACCAATGAGCCATGTTTTTAGGTTGTCCGGCAACACAAACATATCTTGTAATCTGGTAGTAGAACTCGTAGTCCAGTCACCAGTTTTATACCAATTGAAAAAACCTTCAAAACCATATTGCAAATTGTTTTTAAATATGGGGAATTGATGATAGCAATAGTACGTGATTCCTAACACTACCGTAATAAGCAAAATTGAATTGATGAAAAATTTCATTTTAGATGAATCAAGGCGAATATTCAACGAAAAATTGGAAAAGAACATATATAGAAGAGCTATAATCAATCCTGTAGTAGTCGTACGTGATACAATATTACCTATGATACTAATAATAAGAAATAATACCCAATACCACATGTTTTGTTTATCCGATATTTTATGTGTCAACAAATAGCCAAGCCCCAACAAAGCGCATGAAAAACGGATACCAGCCGTATCAAAAGACGCACCGATACCATACAAGCGTTTTGTCTTGTGAAGAAATTCTGCATCTTGCGAAATATAAGCATCAACCCAATCTTGTAGAACAGGAACATTATCTATAAAAATGGCCAATAGCGATTGTGTGGCACAAACCCATGCCATATAATGAAATACCCATCTAAAAGACACTTCTCCATGTACTTCCCGTATTAAATATAGAATAGTGTAAGCACCAGATAACCAAACCCACATTTTAACGATATAGGATGCATACACATAATCAGTAGTGCTATTATAAGTAACAGAAAATAAAGAAAACAAAGAAAAAACCGCCGCCCAAGTTGAAATAATCAGAAACATCGAACTGATTCTGACATCCCGTTCTTGTAGCCATTGTAGAACCAGCAAGACCATACCGACCACTGCCAATATCATTTTGGTATTGATTCCAGGCAAAAATGTAAACTCAAACGGGAAATAATACCCACTGAACGCAATGCCGGTTAAAACGGCTTTCAACAAATCAATCATCATCTATATAGTATTCCGTACACGAATCTGAACAACAGGCGATAGTAGCCTCTTACTATCCAATAATAGCGGTGCGAGACAGCCCATTGCAGCAATTTGTTTCGGAATGGTTGCTTGGGGTTTTTCCAAATAGAACGATTGGCTTCGAGGAAACTGGCGTTCCACACTTCGTAATTGGCAGAGTTGTCCGAAATCAGTAATGGGAATTTTACGTTCAGTTTCAAAAAGTCCAGTTCCTGTTCCATATTGTTTTGATACCTGCTACGAATAAAACTAACCGTGGCATCTACATTCCGTTTCACAATCTCTATCTGCTTTTTGGAGTCAAGAGCAGTCATCGAAGCAGCATTAGACTTCACATAGTGATAAAGAGCTTCCGAGATATGACGATATGACTGGGCAAAACTGAAACACTGGATAAGCACAACCATGTCCTCGCCGATATTAGCACCATCAAGAAAACAGATATTGTTTTTTACATAAATGTCACGGCGCACAAGGAATGCCCATAAGAACCAGCGCATTTCACCAGACAACATAGCCTTCAGGCAGTCTGCACTCTTTTCATAGACTGGTTGCCGCATATAGCGTCTAGATGTTTCAAACTCCAAGTACCAGTCGCAGCCCACGATGTCGCAGTGCCCGATTTCAGCTCCTTGATATAATTTTTCAAACATATTTTCCTCTATCCAATCATCCGCATCAACGAATGCAATATATTCACCGTTAGCTACTTTGAGCCCGGTATTACGAGCACTGGCAACTCCCATGTTCTTTGGATGTGCAAGCAATTTCACATGCGCTTTTCTATAAGGATATTCGTTCAAGATGCTTTCTACAACAGCCATACTGCCATCTGGTGTCGCATCGTTTACAAACAAATACTCTACATCTTGAAATCGCATCCCAAACAGAGACCTGCAACAGCGTGAAATATAGTTCTCTACTTGATATATTGGAATGATTATTGAAATTTTATAGTCCATGATTTACCAAAGGGCACCTTCTATCGGTTTGCCTCTCCATTTGTAATACAGGTTATAGAATAATCGCTTGTATTGCCTTCCCAATACCACGGGCAATAGGTAATGCAAATCGCGCAATAGGTATTTTATCCCTATCGTCTTACTTTTAAATGCTATCCAAGGGGAGATGGGAGACATTCCGTGTATCTGAAAATAGCAATGATTGTATAGATTGTACTCTTTTCTCTGTAATAAAGAGTATAACAAAGTACTTTTACGCCCCTCCGAAATACTATATTCATCCTTTAAATTTTGCTTGCCTTCGTTGACGATAAAACGAGTTATCACTTTAAATACCTTTATATATTGGTTGGCATCCCGCTCTATGTCTGTTCCAGTCATGATAGAGGCCGCACGTATGGTATATCGGTAAGTCGGCTTCTGAAGCACATACATGAAATTGGCTTTACAAGCCAACTTGAAACTCCATATCACATCCTCATGAAGCACCCCTTCCTCAAAAAACAAATCATTGGACAATAAGAAATCTCTGCGGCATAATTTGTTCCACGCCATCATATACCACCGCCCCTCAGCGTATGAATGCAGAATCTCCTTATTGTTTAAAATTGTCCCTTTAGGCAAAGTCAATGCCGGATACTCTTTGTTACTTCCGACAACTTCATAATTACCAATCACAAAATCGTAACATTGATTTTCAAGTGGATCGGTCATCATCGGAATACAATCGTCCTTAAGTTCATCATCGCTATCCAAAAAATACACATAATCTCCAGTTGCAGCTTCCAAACCGGTATTACGGGCGGCCGATAAGCCACGATTATGAGTATGTCGTATTATTTTCACTTCGGCAAAGTCATGACATTCAAGATATTCCTGTACGATTTCCATACTGTTATCCGTGCCGCAATCATCAACAAGGATCACTTCCAAATTCTGATAAGGCTGCTTCCATACTGATTCCAAACAATTTTTGATATAAGTAGAAACGTTGTATATAGGTATGATTATTGAGACTTTCATAGTGAATATTATCTTCCTCCAACCAATATGGATAAAACTTTCGGCGTTACACGTTTCATGCACCTATACATCCCGATTGAAATAGTAATCGTAAGAATCGGTACGAGAAAATAGATAACAAGAAATTCAACTTCGGTTATGGGGCGTATGATTTTCAGAACAGCCTTTTGAAGGAAAGCAATGAATAATCCGTGAGATGCGTAAATAAAAAATATCTCTTCTTTAAATAAACATCCTTTTTTCCCTCCTTTCAAAATAAACACATAATTGAGCACAGTCAAAATTCCAGAAAAAATAACTAACAAATGTATATAATGATTAACCGGAGAACCCAATGTCACTGTATATAAATCAGCTACAACCAGCGGAAAATACAAATACTTGATAAAATCCAACCGTTTTACATATTCTATCAACTGCGGAAACAACCTTGCACATAATCCCAATGAAAAGAAAAAACAAGCACTTAATGTAAATCCGAATTCCTTCGGGCATAATGAGAAGAACATACAAATGAGTATGGAAATAAAAAAACAAACTTTCATTTTCTTTACCGCAACATATAGAAATGGAGAAATTATAACCATAAGTATGAGCTCACGAACATACCATAAAGGGAAGTCAAAAGGAAAGCCATCTCCCTCGCGTGCCCAATATCCGGATAAAACTTTGGGCAGAGTAACCTCTTCCAAAGAAACATTAGGGAACAAACCATGTAAAGCCGGAATTCTTACAAATATAAAAATGAAAAGGGCTAAAGTATTCCATAAAACATACGGAATTACCAAAGACCGAAATCTTTTCTTCATCTTTGTGAGATATAGCTTTTCATTAAAAGTTTCTTCTTTAAAGAATAGATATCCGGAGATAATGAAAAAAATGGGGACGGCTATACATGGAATAACATAGGAGAACAAATTGATAACGGCTTCATACCACGGTGCATTTGGTATAGGGACTGATAAGCCAGAAACAGAAATTTCACCCTTTAATTGATTGTGGATGAAAACCACACCACAGATTAAAGGGAATTTTAATCTATCTATGACTAAACTTATGATTTCCTTATTACTCATTACAATATCTTATAAATCTGCAACATAGAGGTAAGTACATCAAACATTTCTGCACGTTGCAGAGCTTTCATTCGGTAGTCTTCACACAAGGTGACATCATCCATCAATCGTTTTACACCTTTGTAGATGTCCTCATCTTTTTCCGGAACTAACAATCCGTATTTTGAATCAGCCAATATTTCACTTGTTCCACTGATGTCAGTAGCAACGATTGCCAGTCCTAAACATAAAGCTTCGCAAACAACCAAAGGATAACCTTCAGCTTCCGATGTGTTTAAATATATATCTGCTTTTTTCATATAAGGATAGGAAGGTTTCTGAAAGCCTAAAAAATGTACGCAATCATCTATTCCGTATTCATGGCTTAGTGCCCTCAAGGACTTTTCAAGATTCCCCACACCAATGATCCATAAATCAAAATCATAGCCATTACTCTTCAATCGCTTGGCTACTTTTAATGCCCTATCATATCTTTTTTGTTTGTTGAGCCGTCCAACCATACAAATTGTAAAATTTCTTTTTATTACATTGTTCGATACAGCCAATCGTTGGATAACATTCTTATCTATCAGATTATAGATAACCGTACATTTATCATCTTTTATTGTATATAGTTCCAAGAACCTCCTTTTTACATCTTTTGAAACAAAAACGATTTTATCCATTTTTCTATAAGTTTCAAATTCATCTTTTTCGTTTCGGAAAAAATCTAAAGACCAATGTTTCTGTTTCAAGTCGATATGTACCCAAGAAAGATTGTTATCCGCTTTGTTTATGATATAAGAATGAAACTTTACCGCAGCTCCTTCCATAAACGAAACAATCGTATCAAATCGTTCTCCTTTCAAAAGTTTCAAAAGCATATATTTATATACAAGCTCATGAAAGAAAGCGTAACAATTGGAAACCCTCAGAATACGATGCAATCGCTCAAACCATATCGTGCTTTGCTTATGTAAGGCCAATATCTTTACTTCTTCAGGAACTTCATTCAAATAAACACCTTCCTTATATTCCAAGAACAATGTCACTTCATAAGATGTGTAATCAAAATTCTTTAAAATATCAAGAAGAACTTTTTCCGCTCCTCCTCCCGGTAAGGCGGGCATCATAAACATGATTTTCTTTTTCATTACATGAGTTGATTTTCGGGAGCTTCTTATATTCCTCACTTTTTAAAAATGAGAATCCATCCGCCACTCCATTCTTATAAGCTATTGACATACCTTTATCACCATATATGTATTTCATACCATATTTCATGCCTTGAATACCGTAAACGTAAAATATAGCAATCACCGACCAAAACTTTAATAATAAATTCTTTTCCGGTAGGAAAATAAAGCGATGCCAAAATATCAGTTTGTTTCGGTATTCGGAGTAAATCAATCTTTCCGTTTTTTCCTTAGTGTTTGTTACAGTAGAACTTGCATCTAAATGTATGACACCAGAATCAAAAGATGTCAGTATTTTTAAACCTGTTTTATACATCTTGTAAAACATTACCTGATCTTCAGGAAACGCATAATATGTTTTATCAAGCCACAATTCTTCCTCATAATGAATTTTTAAGAAATCTTCTTTCCTGCAAAAAAAACATGGTCCGGCATTAGATTGTGATTCATACACCGATTTTGTAGGATGATTGTTATAAGAAAAACCTGCAGTTCTTAAAACTGTGTACCCCCACTTCCTGCTCCATGGACGACAAACTTCCCTGCCCAATATACTTAAACGTATCTTATCCTTTATGTTTACTTTATGATTAGCAAATACACATGGAGAAATCACTTGTGCATCCTGCCCAACTAATTCATTATATAAGGTTTCCACAGCGTGGGATGGTAAATAAACATCATCATCAAGAAACAGGCAGTATTCGGTTGACACCTCATCATACGCTAAAGCCCTTTGTGCAACCATGCCTTTTTTTACATATATACATTGCTCTATGCCGACCGTTTCTTTGGGCAAAGGATAGCCTTCAGCGATATACACAATTATAGATGAAGGTGGAAGACTTTGAGCAAGCAAGGAATCCAACAGTTTCTGGTAGATGCTGCCTCCTTTTCCTAAAGTTCGTATCACTACAGTATATTCCATTCTAATACTCTATCTTAAATATACGTTTCATCCAACAGATGAAAAAACTAATATCTGACAATCTCTTTGGCTCTAATTATACGCATAAAAAGGTAAATGACAAAAGTCCGGCATAATTCGTGAGTGCAACGGTAAAACTCTTTAGGATTAGCAAATAATAGATGTCCTCCCATTTTCTTCAAATGCCAACGCTGATAATGTATGACCATATATAAGTGACTAATTTTAATTTTCCGAAGATGCATCAAAGAATGAGGTTCTTGGTAATAATGCCTTAAAACCTTGTTGAAACCAACTGTACGATATTTTTCACCCAACGAATACAGCAAATAACATTCTGTATAATAATTACACGAAATCTCAGGAAAAGGACATTCTTTCATATATTCTGTCCTGAAAGAATTCCATTTTTCTCCTCTGACTCCGTAGCGATTATATAGCTCATCATAACACGATTTTATGCCATCATAAGGGAATAATGTACCATTTATTTCTTCGGTCTCAGGGTCTGAACACAATGTGTCAATGCCATATACTAATTTATCGTCATAGTACTCGTTCCATTTTTCATTAAGAAAATCCAAGGCTTCCGGAACAAATGAATCATCACAATCCAAAGTAATAAAAATATCCCCTTTTGCTATACGGGCTGCATGATTCCACAGAATATGCTTACCTGAATTTTTTTCTTCATTCAGATAGGTTATATCCCAATCTACTGTCAGTATAAGTCCCTTTATGATTTCATCACTCCGATCCGTGGAACCATCATTTATGACAATCCATTCAAAATTTCGGTACTTTGATTCCTTGAGAGATGAAAATACCCTGTATATTGTTTTTTCACCGTTATAAACCGGAGTGAAAATCGTAAAAAGGAAATTTCGATTTGCTGTTTGAGAAGGTACTTTTCCGTACTGCATTGAAAAAAAATATATAGTTAACTTCAAATCAGCATTCTTATTCTTTTTTCTATTGCCAATAGATATTTGCAAAGCAAATTGTGACGAACAGTAAGAACTATTCGACCTCTTAGTCCCAAATCACGTACTTTGCCCCATTTCAAAAGTTCCTTTATCCAAGGCCTGTCGTATGAAACGTTGACTCTACAAGCTATGAGATTTATCAACGTGCAAAGATTGTAGTAGCATAATTCATCCTTAAAAATATCATGAAATTCCCCCAATACTTTAATACGCTCACTCATATAAAATTCTTCATACTCAAGTGTGAACTTTGTTGTATTTGTAACAGAATCAGGATTCAAACGATATTTGTATATATTACTATCTGTAATACATTTAATCTTTATGTCGCGGCCAAGCACTAACTTTATGTTTGTTAGTTGATCTTCTCCAATTATTATTTTTCTGTTAATATCCTGTACATAATCAATAAACAATGATTTACGAAACAGTCGCGAACAAAGACTGCCTGTCAATTTCCATGTCAATATATACCTAATATAGTTCTCACCTGATATTATTTCATCTATAGGTGCATTACTAACCAATAAACCAACATCAGCACTCATTTTACACATCAAAGTTGTAAGTGCATTCGGGTATAATTCATCGTCCGAATCCACGAATGTGATATATTCACCTTTTGCTTGTTTTATGCCTACATATCTTGCACTGGCAGTTCCACTATTTTTTTGATGAATCACATGTATGCGATAATCTTTGGTGGCATATACATCGCAAATTTCTCCTGATTTATCCGTGGAACCATCATCAACCAACAATAGTTCAAAATTGGTATAAGTCTGTGCTAATATACTTCCAATACAACTATTCAGATATTTTTCTGTATTGAATACTGGTATTATTACAGATATCATTCTAAAGATTGTTTTAAATATTTAATACTATGTTCTTTTTCTTTAGATATGACGGCAGAGATTTTGTGAAAATCAATATCCAATGAAAAGTCTATTGAATGTGTATCCGAACTAATATTTCTTGTTGTAAGACCCGCAATTTTGAGAATATTAGATATTCTGCTGTCCGTCACTCCTCCAACTGTATAAAAAGATTTGCGCAATAGGATTGCAAATGCAATCAAATGAAACGAACTTCCGACTAGGCATGTCGCATATTTGCATAAATTCAAGAACTCGTTGGGACCTACGGTCAAAAAATGTTCAATAGAATATTTTCTAACTTTAATATTATCTTTAGTACTGTTGAACATTTGGGAAACTATAATCCTACACCCAAAATGTTTTGCCAACCGTTGCGCATAATGGAAAACTTCCGTATGCAGAGAAGGAGCATAGACATATATATATTTCCCGTTAACCAAAGGTTTATCGCCAGCCTTTTGATTCCAAAACTCAGATTCAATGAGAAATGTAGGATCAAGCACATTTTCCACATTTCTACCAAGTAACATTTTGATTTTTTCTCCGGATTCAGGTTCACGCACACTTATATAGTCGTAAGTCATAAGCTGCGATTTAATGCGATTTATTACATCTTCAGACTGAATAGCTAACGGAGATGGCCCCATACTTGGTGCATATGCTATTTTCCTTCCACTCTTCACGAATGATAAAAAATAAGCCCAATCAAAATCAAAACAAGCAGGATTCCATATCTGGTCCCCACCGGAAATGAAGTAATCATATTTTAAAGTTGCAGCTTTTAACTCTTCTTCCGAAACATACTCTTCGGAGGATAAATTAAGGTCATTTTGCAGAAATGCCTCAAATAAATCTCTCCGTTTTAATAATGACCGTAAATAAGGCAAATACAAGATGCCACGTTTTATTCTATCAAACAAATTTCCTCGAAGAAACAATGGTTTATAAAATCCCCGTTGCCGATCGGTGCGAAAATTGATGATTTCGCACTCATTTCCAAGTGACTTAACTACTTGCTGCAAAGCGTATGCTTGCAACATAGAACCATAATTATGCGAAGCATGAAATGTTATTATTCCAACTTTTTTCATAACCAACAAGGAATAAAGCGTAATAACTTATTACGCAACATATTAACAATAAATATACGTTCTGAATCCGTAAAGCCACAATGATAAATAGATACAACACCAAAAAATACACTAAATATGGAACAAGCTAACAAGCGCCACCAGCCTTCCGTCATAATTGAAAATATAATATATGGCACAATAAAAGCAAGGACAGAAACTATCATTATAGGAATTAGAACTGTACGAATGTAGGTGCAAATGGACAATCCAAGCATACTGCGGCAAAACAACAAACGGACGGCATTGCCTAATATGATAAATAGGAGCGACACGATCAGCGGTGTTACAATAGGATAACCCAGTTTAAGCAAAAGATAAGCCACCGGAATATTAAGTAGGAGAATCGAACCTACTATAATTTGATACCACTTGATGCGTCCTGTTGCCATTAACGATGTTATCATTGGACCTCCCAAAGTGTCGAAAAGGGCTTCCACTATAACAATTCGCGTAAATAATGCTGCATATTGCGGTACCTCGACAAGCCATACGTCAAGCAAGAAATTGATATCGAGCAACACGGGTATCGAAATTAAAAGCAGCAAAAAATAGGAAAACTTTGAACTTTTGCATAACAAACGACAGGTAGCCGCCGAATCATTCGCTGCGTATGTTTTGGTAAGCTGCGGATTAACAGCCGACTGAAAACCTCCGACAAGCCCCTTGACTGCTCCAGTCACTTGCCCCGATACACCACGGGCGGCATTTACAGCCGGACCACCAAATATATTGAGCAACACCGAAGCTCCTTGATCTTTCAACGTCCAAGCAACCGTTCCAAACATATTCCATCCGGTAAAACCAAGCATAGACTTTACCAATTGGGAATCCCAAGTATTACGTTTTAGTGTACAATTATCAAACTTTCTTATACAATACAATCTATAAATAAGTGAAGAACACAATTGAATAAAGAAGAAAACAAATCCCCAAACAGCAAGCCTATCGTAAGGATAATAAAAAAGCCCTAACACAATAAACAATTTGGTAAAAGTTTCTCCCAGCCCTACGTAGGCATAGACGTGCATATGTTCATGTGAAACGATAGCTGCATTGTAAGGTGTTTGGAGCATTCCCAATATTGTTGTTAATATCGTGGCTTGATACACCCAATTGGCTGCCCCCATCCGCACCTCAGGAATATTCAACTGTGTGTTCACAAACCAAACACCTACCGTTTCTGCCATAATCAAAACAATAACGGCAATTATTGCATGAATATATACTGCTATATTGAATACCTTGTTGAATTGACCTTCAGTACCTTTGCCCAATTCGTAAGTCAAATAACGTTGTGTGGCAACCGACATCGAACCGTTGATAAAAGCCATCAACGAAATGATGCCACCTACTACATTGAATATGCCAAAATCCTCTACGCCAAGAGCTTCAAGAATCTTGCGTGAGGTATAAAGAGCCACAATCATCAACACGAATGTCCTTATATAAAGGTATATCGTGTTTTTGGCGATGCGTTTGTTATCTGCGTATGACATTGATTATAGGCATAAGCACAGGTTTGAACAGCCTGAGCATATTCTTTAAAGACTCAAGAATCAAATCCTTGACTATTGCTATTCTTACCGCTTTGTCAAATGGGAAACATGGATATAGCATAGATAAAAACCAGGCGGATATGCCATTGTGGACCGGACAATATAACTGTGTATTTCCTTCCACTGCTTCCTCAACACTACGTTCATAAATCTGCATATCAGCATTTGCAGCAACAATCAGCGATTTTCCTTTTTCTGAAGTCGGCAACAACACGCTGATACCTTCTGAAACATCCAAAGGAAGCGATATTGCATCTTGCAGTCCCCAGAAATCGCCAATTGTGACATCGCTTACTCTTTCTTTGCGTGCAAACGGACAGTGATAGCAACTTTCCCTATATGATATTCCTTTCAGAAACGCCCTATAATACATATCTTTGTGAGGTTCTGAGGAATACATTGTACCGCATCGGGCGGTCAGCTCGATGCGGAACAGCTGTCCTTTTCTAAAGGACAGCTGTTCCGCGAAGCGGCCATTTAATATATGATGAATATGTTCATGCAACATCTGTTGCGAGGGGACACCATGGCAAATCAAATCTACCAAATACAAATGTTCAGGAATCCGCTTGATATAGTTTTTCAGCCCGGCTACTTGGCAAGGCGTACCGATAAACAACACCGGCTTTCCTGCTTGCAAATCGGCTTTTACTTGCCCAAACAGTCCTCTGACATCGCTTTGCACATATTTGGAACCTTGCAACTTGAATAATTCTTGCAAAGAATCCACACGAAGGTGGCGAATGCGCATTCCTTCGGAAGTACAGCCATAAACAACGCCTCCTTGTTTTATAGTATGAGATGAAAATATATGAGCAGCCCCACCAGACGAACTTGCCAGATATTGTTCTCTGTCCTTATTCCATGCCGCATAAGCAGCAAGAGGAGCATGAAGTTTTCTATTTTCCTCCTCGAATGGACAAACCTTCTTACAAACTCCGCAATCAATGCAAACAGCCGTATCAACCTTCGGATAAAGGAATCCTTTTTTATCAGGAATCATCTCAATGCAATGCTTCGGACATGCTTCCGCACACGCATTGCATCCACTGCAATCCGCTTTTGGCTTATCTGCAACAGACATAATTTATTTGTTATTAGTATTCTCTATTTGTTTACCTTACCCTAAGAGCTTTCTAAAGGACAAAGCCAAATGCAAAGCTACGGTCATCAATAGAATAGCGGCCAAAAGCACAGACCTAAAAATAATATAAATGATAATATGCCCCGCATAATATACGACAAGCGCATAAGCCAATGACAATGTATAAAGAAAAAACTTCCTAAAATTGAAAGAATACGAGAAATATATTTCATTGGCAAGCATATACTCACCCACGCCACAACATATTCCTAAAATGATTAAAGATATCAGGAAGGCTTTGACCCGATTCATCGACTTATTGCCGATGCCATATAACAACATGATAACAGAAGCAACTGCCACCGATAAGCAATGGGTCAAATAGTGACTCTCAAAAGCCCCATCACAAATAGAGTAAGTCGGCATTATCAACAACCATATCAAACTAAACAAAGCAGATACAATACCTGTAGAAGCAAGATAACTACACGTCCTTTCTGAATTCAGGGCAGCATTGAACAAATCTTTATATTGATTGATTCGGGCTCTCCATATCAAGAAGAATCGATGAAAACTGTTACTCTTCACCCTCCTTGTTACATTGCCTACATACTTCAACAACTGCAAACATATCTTATTCTTACGAAATCCATCGAAAATATATTTCTGCAGGTTACTGAAAATGGATTTCCTATCAAGATATAACATTCCAAAACAGAATGCTACTGCAATTTGTACAAATGCAGAAAAACCAAGATAGTATGAATTGCCCATATCGTCCCTGCGTTATGCAACCTTCGGGAAACGCTCAAAACTTCTGTCCTGCTTATGAATGACTACTTCCACACGATAGCAGATATAATCCACATTGTGAAAAGAATAGTCAAGCCTTCCATGCCGATAAGTGGCAGACAGAATAAGGTCACAATTTTTATAATGAGCACGAGCTTTTTGATATTTCTCGCGAAGCCTTTTCTGATAGGATGTCAACCAAATTTCTTCTTGTGAATCTTTTGATTTCATTCTCTCTATAATCTCATCCTCATCCCAAGAGGACTTAACAAGCATGATGGCTTGACGAAGCTTTAAGTCATAATTGGGTTTCTCGCCACTATAATAATCAGGATCAACCTCCAACAACAGAAAATCACCTTCCGTAATTTGAGATGGTTCTATTGAAGAAACCAATAAGTTGTCACCACTCTCCAAGCCAAGTGGGCTCATTGAATTTCCATCTATCACAAACTGTTCCCGATTTCCCTTCTCTTCATCTGTAAGTTCCAAGAGTTTATTGGAAAAATCGACACGATGGACAGGGTCGCCGGCAATCACCATATAATGAGGCGCCCTTTGGCCATCATCCACATTCAGGATATCAGCCATGCCGAAATTCAATATTTGCTTGAGAGTACTACTAACTTTCATATTTTTACACTTATCATTCTATCACTTAGAAACAAAACAATCTTCGTTCTCTAAGGGTTCATTTTTCCAAAATAAAGATACTCTTTTTATTACATCAAAAATCTCTTATCTTCGTCATGCCTGTGATATTTCATCCACAGACAATCCGGTCAATTCGGATATTGTACGAATGTTCATTCCTTTGGCAAGCATAGTCCGGGCTATTTCAGTACGTCCTTTTTCAATACCTTTTTCGATTCCCTGCTCGATTCCTTGTTTTATTCCCTGTTTAATTCCTCTCTCAATACCTTTCTCCAGCCCTCGTATCTCGGCCGTTTGCATGACACTATACCAATCGCGATAGTTTTTCAGACTTTCCTCGTATTCGTACATCTCTTTGCGATCATATTTAGCTATCTCCGCTACTTCAAACAGGTGCTCGAAAACTTTGTCCTGCAAGACACGAGGGCGTTCCGACTCGGTATAAAAATTTATATATCTATCTATCAGACCTTGCGAACACATATTTTTTATCTCCTATTTCCGTTTGTTTGATGCAAAGATATAATTTTCACCCAAATATCCGTTTCCAGAAAGAAGTTTTTTCCCTCTTTGCGTCATGCACTTCCTGCAGATAGCGTTCGTAGCTCCATTTATGATGAACCAGTTCGTAGATAACGCCCCAATCGGGCAGCCCGCCCACGTTGCGGTCATCGATGTAGAGGTCGGCATTCACCTTGCGGCTCCGCATGAAGGCGCTGTCCTGTTCCTCTTCAGGAAGGTTGCTGTTCACAGCATAGAACTCCAGCCCGCGGTTGCGGCAATACTCCACCGCTTCTTTCAATAGTTTTCCTTCACGCACACTCCATAAAATCAACAGATGATGTTCTTTCTGCAACTTCTTCAAGGTGGCGATGGAAAAAGGTATCTCCTTGCCTATCTGAGGATAGCGGTGTTCCACAATGGTTCCATCAAAATCTACAGCGATAATCATAATGGTCGTTTATAATTTATACTCAAACCGAATTGAATTGCGAAAAAAAGAGTTATCGGGAGTCAGAAGTATGTTAACATAAACGGCCAAGTATGTTGACATACATGGCAAAATATGTTTAATTACTTGGGAAGTATCTTGAGACAACACCATCATATCCGGCAAGAATTGAGCACCGGAGGAAGTATCAGGCTGTCATCTTTGTCTATCGCCTCCGACTGAAGGAGAAATTCAGAGGCAATCTCCTTAAACTTGGTGCCTGCCGACTGAAGGAATTCGATAAACAAACGCATACTTTCGGGATCGGTTATTTCAATGGTAATTTTACTAAACGGGAACGTTTGTTGCTCTGCCATAGCTTTCTGAGAGGCTCTCCACACCTCCCGGCGTTTGGACTCAAACCACTTGCGTTCTTCACGCACCTCAGAGTTGCCGAGCATCTGCTTTACGTGATAGACAGCCGCATGGCTATTACCCTGTACGCCAAGGCAAGCTAACGGAAGAAGCAAACTAAGGAATTTTTCGCTCTTGGCTCTGACATCGTCGATGTCGCCATTGACATACATAAGACGCACCACCTTATTGGCTATGTCAGCGTAGGTGGAGCAGGTATCAAGAATATCGGTATAACGCTTCGTCTTGTCGTAGTCAGACAACAGATGGCACAATTCCAAAAACTCTTCGGACATATCGGGGTATCTGCTGCGAAGTTCAACCATCTGTTTTTCTTTATTTGTCATTTTGCTTTTTCGTTTTACGAGTTTATAGTCTTCGACTTTAAACCATGAATACTTTTGCAGAATCTTGCAGTGCTTTGCGAAATCTTGCAGTGTTTTGTGCTTTTTTGCGATTTCTCCTCCAACACACAAAACGGCAGTACTTTCGCAGCGTCAGATATATCTTACATATTCTTATTGTTTAACAAAAAATTTAAGCGTATGATTAATTACAGCGTTTTCATGATGCGCAATCCGCAGAAACCGGAATCACCGGAAAAGGCGTATGCGAAAAATCAAGTGTCTGAAATATGGACCCTGGAGAAATTCTCCAAACACATTGCCGACCACAACGGAGTATATTCACGCGGGACGGTAAAGGGGGTCATCAGCGACATGTGCGAATGTCTTGTGGAGCAACTGCTTAACGGCAACAAAATTCAGCTTGGAGAACTGGGCACGTTCAGCACTTCCATCAGCAGCGTGGGAGCCGAGAGCACCGACAAGTTTACGGCGAAGAACATCAAACAGGTAAACATCCTCTTCACGCCGGGAGCCGACTTTGAAAACCTCATCGAGCAAGCCGAATTCAATCTGGTAGCAAGCCGCATTGCCCAAGCCGCTACGTTGAAAGCTGAAAAAGCCGGAGAGGCAACTGTGGACTTGGCTGCCGCCAAGAACAAAGGAAACTCCGACGGAACAGATGGAACCGATCCGAACGGCGGTGGGGATGACGATTCGTCAATAGATAATCCATTGGGTTAACCTCAAACTCTCACGGATGCCGGATGCCACCGACATCCGTGGAACTTTCAAAACTAATTGAGCATATATGCAATTATTAATCATTATTTACTTAAAAACCAAACGTATGAAAATAAACTGGAAGAGCGTACTGCTCTATATAGTAAGAATCATTGAGCTAATCATCACTGGCGCAGCCGGAGGTACCATGAGCCACCTCGAATTTTAATTCTCAATTTATCAATTGCCTATGAGATCTATTTCTCTTATTATCGTGCATTGCTCCGCCAATTGCGAGGGCAGCACAGGAAGAATGGCAGACATCGATCGCTACCATCGTTCTTTGGGTTGGTCGGGCTGCGGATATCATTACGTGATTCCTACAGACGGTACCATCGAAAAGGGACGGCCGGAGGAAACGAAAGGCGCACACTGCAAATACCATAACAATCATTCTATCGGAGTGTGCTACATCGGCGGACTTGCCCGTGACGGCAAAACTCCGAAGGACACCCGCACCAAAGCACAAAAGCGCACACTGACGAGACTGCTGAGAGAACTGCATGAACGTTATCCCAAAGCGTTGATTGTAGGCCATCATGACTTGAATCCAATGAAAGCATGCCCCTGTTTCGATGTAGTAAAAGAATACTGGTAATTTTGATGCAAAGAGGGGGTGTGCCGTTTTTTCCCGGTACACCCTCAAGTATCTACCACCTCAAATTTCTCGCAATGTATGCCCGAAATGGCCACACTCATCCCACCAACATCCATCACAAGACGGCGGTCGCGATCGATGCGTATGACATACCCCTCCATGCCGGCAAGGAAACCGGAAGTGATGCGCAGTTTGACATTCCCACCTGCATAGTACTTGAAAGGATGCAATAGGAAACGAATGCGCTCCGGAGAAGCATCCACCACACGCATGAACGGTTGCATGACACTGTCGGGTATGACGGCAGGCAAATGTGTGCTACAATTGTTGACCAAATGGCGACCTGGAAAGTTTACATCTAAATAATGCTGCAATTCGGACGGACAGCCTTGCAGGAAAACAAGCCCGCTAACGGTGGGTTTCTCAACACTATGTACCTTACGGCTCTGCTTCTTACGCTGATAAACCATAGTCTTATGAATGAAATAAGGCATGTTGTCGCGCTCCAGCCTATTGATGAACAGGCTTACTTTACTGTGATGAACAAAGAGATAGCACCAGGAAACGGACATCGCTCCACCCTCCTGTGCACTCACGAAGGTACATTCCTCTACTACTGGACCGGAATTCTCCGGCTCAGAAATATCAATGCCTTTAGGAATACGAACCTTTGTCCAGAATGTAGTTTCCATTGTTTCTTTTCAGAATTACCAGGTTTGTCTTCGTCGGCTTATAGAATGAGAAGTAAGCAATCCTGCGTCATCGTTCCCAGACTATTTTATGTAACTTTCAGACTGTTGCCAATATGGGACCAACAACTGAAATAAAACATTAAGTACCTCTTTCATATATCATTGTCCATTAAACTAAGACCGTCATCTTGAGTAATATAATGCCTGTTTTCATGTAGTAAAACAGGCATTACATCATAATTCATTGTTAATCAAATAAAAAAGAAAAAGCAGACGCTCAAGTTTGTCAAGCATGTTGCGATAATTTACACATAAATATCACCTTTGATTAAGAAAAAAACAATAAAACTATTGGTGTATTATAAGAAAATCGTACCTTTGCGCAAATAATGCCTGTTTTACTACATGAAAACAGGCATTATTGTTAAACATTCTTCATGAGCGTTATTTTTCTGATTATTTTATTGTTTGCTTTGTTTACCATGGACGTATCAAGCGATGCAAGATAAATTTGCGTAGTCTTGTCGGAGTCGTGTCCCAAACCTTCGCTGATGACAGACAGAGGTACTTCCATACCTCGTGCGATGCTTGCCCAAGAGTGCCGGGCCACGTAAGTGGTGAGCGGAACGGACAACCCAATCAAAGAGCCAATCCGTTTAAGGCTTCGATTGATTCGCTGCAAAGTTTGCCCGTAAACTACACGATCGTTCAAAGAATTTCCGGTCAGAATGGGGAACATATAAGGAGACCCGGCTGTTTGATCTGCATACTTACTGACAATATGTTGCATAGGAGACTCCCACTGTATGGTGAGGCATTGGAAAGTTTTACGACGATTGTAAGTAAGAATCCCATTCTTCAAATCGTTTTTCTTCAGATGAGCTATGTCAACGAACGACATTCCCCGAGTGTAGAAGCTGAACATAAAGATGTCGCGAGCGAATTCCAGAGAGGGCTTGTCCGCAAGATCCAAGGAAAAGATGGAGTGCATGACACCGGCGGTCACCGCCCGCTTGCGGGTTTTGCCGACAGACACATGCACCTTACGAAAAGAGTCTCCCTTTTCGACAAGCCCATCTTCCACAGCTTGCCGGTAGAGCGTCCGAAGAGTTCGCATATAACAAGAGGCCGAACTGCGCTTCAGTCCTGCATGAAGCATCCACGCCTCATACTCCTGCATCATCTCGCCCGTCAGGTCGGCAAATGCCAAATCATCACCTCCACGGAATTTTTTGAAACTTCGCAACGCATTGGCATATGTCCTTGCCGTGCCGTAGCACTCCATCTTCATCTTACTTGCTATCCGAGCATGAATGTAGCAAAACACACTTACGCAAGGAGGTATCTCCCGAAATGCGACCAACAAATCTTCGACCGTACAGTACTGCCCTGTCTTCCCTTTCTCGTCCGCGATTTTCCGCATCCTATTCATTGTCCAATCGGCTTTGGACTGATATAACCGTAACAAAGATTTTCGTGAGCGGCTGTTCACCTTATCGTCCGTCATACGGATAACAGAATGCACTTCGTCCCATTCTTGCGGAAAAATATGGTAACCGGCACTCAACATCGCCACCTTACGAAAATGAGTCACTTGATAATACAATGTTCCCTCCTTGCCGGTAACTGAGGAGGAACGAAATCTTAATTTAATAGTTGTCATAATGCATATCAATTTAAGTTTTGCTAGTTTATTGCGAAACTTAAATAAACATTTGGAACAATCAAGCTAAAAAAATAAACTCATTACCATTGACCGAATGCTCAATCATTATATTACAAAGATATTTTATTTACTCTATACGATGCATCTGCCACGAAACATCTGGATACCACGGAAATCCACGATACGAATGCGATAGAATTTTTCATTAAAGTATTCGCGTAAAGCACGGCCGTTGAGACTAGTGAGAAAACTATTCATGCTTATATAGCCTACACGACCACTCTCTCTGACAAGCTCAGTGGCAATCTAAAAAAAGGAATGTATAAGTCAGAATCAACAATACTGACTTGTCAATTTAAAGATAAGGGAAGTACCTAAAAAAATAAGTCCCTGAATTATTAAAATTCAAGGACTTATCACTTTTATTTTTCTATTTTTGCGGAGAGACAGGGATTCGAACCCCGGGTACCTCGCAGTACAACGGTTTTCAAGACCGCCGCAATCGACCACT
>NZ_JAICZW010000054.1 GCF_029057325.1 Bacteroides sp.
ATGTTTCAAAAGCGCCTTTTGCTTTCGGACCCTTCTGGCGCCATACCTTGAGCGTAAATGATATATTTTTATCCATTTTTCTTTAATTCTTTAATTGTTCAACGTTCCCGATTAGCTCTTGTAGTTACGAGTCTGTACCTTGATTGCTTCGTAAACCAGCGGTTCTTTCAGCAATACCGGTTCCTTCTCGTCGCTGCCTTGGTATTCCCAGCAAGCTACATAGAAGTAGTTCTCGTCGTCGCGTTTGGCTTCGCCCTCTTCGGTCTGGTATTCTTCACGGAAGTGGCCGCCACAGCTTTCGTTGCGGTTCAAGGCATCATGAGCAACGAGTTCGCCCATGGTGATGAAGTCGTACAGGCGGATGGCCTTGTCCAGCTCTACGTTCATGCCTTCCTTGTCGCCGGGGATGAACAGCTCTTTCTCGAACTCCTTGCGGATTTCCTTCAGTCTCTTCAAGCCTTCCTTCAAGCCTTCTTCAGTACGTCCCATACCTACATATTCCCACATCACGTGGCCCAGTTCCTTGTGGATGGAGTCAACGGATTTCTTACCCTTGATGTTCATCATCCAGTCGATCTTGTCCTGAACGGCCTTCTCGGCGGCTGCGAATTCGGGCAGGTCGGTAGAGAAGCGGGGAACGGTAATCTGGTCGGCCAGATAGTTCTGGATGGTGTAAGGCAATACGAAGTAACCGTCGGCCAGACCCTGCATCAGGGCGGAAGCACCGAGGCGGTTGGCTCCGTGGTCGGAGAAGTTACATTCGCCGATGGCGAACAGACCCTTGATGGAGGTCATCAGTTCGTAGTCCACCCAGATACCGCCCATGGTGTAGTGGATGGCCGGATAAATCATCATCGGGTTGTGTTCGGGGTTCACGTCGGTGATTTCCTCGTACATGTCGAAGAGGTTGCCATAACGCTGGCGAACCACGTCAACGCCCAGACGGTTGATGGCGTCGCTGAAGTCGAGGAACACGGCCAGGCCGGTGTTGTTCACGCCGAAGCCCTTGTCGCAACGCTCCTTGGCGGCACGGCTGGCAACGTCGCGCGGAACGAGGTTACCGAATGCCGGATAGCGGCGTTCCAGGTAGTAGTCGCGGTCTTCTTCGGGGATGTCTTTTCCTTGCAGCGTACCTTCTTGCAGCTTCTTGGCGTCTTCCAGCTTCTTCGGAACCCAGATACGACCGTCGTTACGCAGAGATTCTGACATCAGCGTCAGTTTAGACTGCTTGTCGCCGTGAACGGGGATACAAGTGGGGTGAATCTGCACGTAAGCGGGGTTGGCGAACCAAGCACCCTTGCGGTAGCAAGCCATCGCTGCTGTACAGTTACATGCCATTGCGTTGGTAGAAAGGAAGTAAGCGTTACCATAACCGCCGGTGGCGATAACCACGGCATGGGCGGCGAAACGCTCCAGCTTACCTGTAACGAGGTTCTTGGCGATGATACCGCGTGCGCGTCCGTCGATGAGAACCACGTCTTCCATTTCATAGCGGGTGTAGAGTTTTACGGTGCCTGCGTTCACCTGACGGCTCAGCGCGGAGTAAGCACCCAGCAACAGCTGCTGGCCTGTCTGACCTTTGGCATAGAAAGTACGTGATACCTGTGCGCCACCGAAAGAACGGTTGTCCAGCGTACCGCCGTATTCGCGTGCGAAGGGAACACCTTGTGCCACGCACTGGTCGATGATGTTGTTGGATACTTCGGCCAGACGGTAAACGTTGGCTTCACGGGCGCGGTAGTCGCCACCCTTCACTGTATCGTAGAACAGACGGTAAACGGAGTCACCGTCGTTTTGGTAATTCTTGGCTGCGTTGATACCTCCCTGTGCGGCGATGGAGTGTGCGCGGCGCGGAGAGTCTTGGATGCAGAAGTTGAATACTTTGAAACCCATCTCGCCAAGTGAGGCGGCGGCGCTGGCTCCGGCAAGTCCGGTACCTACGACGATGATGTCCAAACGGCGCTTGTTGGCGGGGTTTACTAATTTTTGGTGAGCCTTATAGTTGGTCCATTTCTCAGCCACCGGTCCTTCCGGTATTTTAGAATCTATCTTGGTCATAATGCAATTTACAATTTAGTCATTTACAATTTACAATTTAGCAAGCGCCGCACAATGATTTTGCAAAGAATACGACAACTACCAGTGCGAAGCATACTACAACAATGGTAGAGTAGATGTCGGAGATGCACTTCCAACGGTTGATCCATACCTTGTTGTTCCAGCCCAAAGACTGCATGGCGCTCCAGAAACCGTGGGTCAGGTGGAACCACAATGCGGCCAGCCAAACGAGGTAAAGCACTACAAACACCGGGTTGCTGAATGTCTGCTGGATGTGGTAAACGCCGTTGGCGGCAAAAGCGAGTGTGCCCATGTCGGCGTGCATGCCCATGTTGTGCATCAACTCCGGCAGCTGCATCTTAGACCAGAAGTTTACCAGGTGCAGACCCAAGCCTACAATCACGATAATGCCCAGTACGAGCATGTTTTGAGAAGCCCATTCCACGTTCTTCGGTTTCTCTGTCACGGCATAGCGTTCGCTGCCGCGTGCCTTGCGGTTCTGCATGGTCAGCCAGAAAGCGTAGATGATGTGGATGATGAACAAGGCAGCCAGTCCGGCGGTTGCCACAAGTGCGTACCAGTTTGCTCCCAGGAACTCACAAACCATGTTATAGCCGTTGGCCGAAACCAAGGCAACAAGGTTCATCGCCATGTGAAAGGTTAGAAACAGGACAAGGGCGATGCCGGTAACACTCATCACCACTTTCCTTCCTACAGATGAATTACTTAACCACATAAATGATTGAATTTAAATTATTTAATAGTTAGAAAATATATCCACAAAAGTTGATTCCTCTCATTTTGTGCAAAAATAGGTGAAAAAGCTTGATTAAGCAAGCGATTAAAGAAATTATTCCGTAATGCACGGCTTTTTCATGAAAATGGAGTCCGTTGACTTCTGACGTAACGGAGCAAAGCGGAGTGATAGCTCCTCTGACTCCTTCAATGAAGAGCCGTGGAACGAAAATCATATATATTTACACAAGAAATCTTCCTTCCGGAGATTCCGTCATCTTTTGTTTTTCCGGTCCGTGTCTTATCCGGCCCTTGTCTGCTCCATAGTTTCTTCGGTGTTTCTTCGGACGTTCTTCGGACATTCTTCGGTCCTAGGGAGTGGAGTTTGTCCGAAGAACGTCCGAAGCCGAATAGGCTCTGGTAGGGGGCGGACAGGGTGCAGTATAGAGACAATAGCTGGTGAAAAAGCAAAGGGTGTTTTTTCACCGGAGCGTGGCGGTTGCGGGAAAAAGATGAAAAACATTTTACAAACGAAGGGAGTGCTTGTGACAATGCCATTTCCGGGGGCATTCTCGTTATTCCTTCTCCTTCTCCTGTTCTTTGTGGAGGATGCCGATGTTTTCTCCGCTCATCAGGCGTTTCCGGAGGGAGCGTGGAGTGTCGCCGAAGGAGTCTTTGCAGAAATGGGCGAAGTGGGAGAGGGAGTCGAAGCCATAGCGGGCACTGATGACCGAGATGCGTTGTTTGGTGTGTCGGAGGTCGTTCAGGATGCCTTCGCGCTTTTTGTCCAGAATCCATTCATATACAGGGACTCCGTACATGTTCTTGAAGAGGCGGCGGAAGGTGGTGATGGTATAGCCGCCGAGGTGGGCGAACTCTTCCACATTCTTCACCTTGTCGTAGTTTTTCATCACGAAGTAGTGGAAGCTTTCCGTGTAGGAGCTGATGGGGTAGAAGAAGCTGCTGATTTGGGGCAGCGGATAGTAGCATGTCAGTATATGCACCAGCTCATACCCTTTTATCTTCAGGTATTTGCCGCATGGGCAGGGCTGTTCCTTGAGGTAGCATGCCACGCCGCTCAGGATGTTTTCCAGCAGGGGAATTGCCGTCAGCGGGGTGTAGGTGAGGGGAGGGGCCGAAAGTTTCAGCACCTCTTTGTAGCGCTCTTCGCATATCAAGGGAGGTTCGTTGAACCAATAGACGATGTACTCCACTTCCGTCAGGGCGAGGAGTTCCATTTTGGAGCCGATGGCTTGCAGGATGATTTGTTTGCTGCGGAGGGTGGCGCCCGGATATTCGTTGCTGTTGATGAGCAGTTCGCCCCGCAGCATGAAGATCATGCAGTTTTGCGTGCACTTTTTGGCAGAAGCATGCCATCCTTTGGGATAATGGTGTAAAACCAACATTCCTTCTGATTTCTGAGCGCATGTATTACAATCAATATTCCGGTTGCAAAAGTTTTCCGAAGCCATAAAAGGATAGCGAATTTAGTATAAAAGTGGGGCAAAGATAGACTTTTTTTATAATAACTATGTCTGTTTGTTTTATCTTTGCACCAAACAAATGTGAAAAGGTTATGAAAAAATGGTACTTATTTGTATATTTTATCTCCCTTGTTGTATCGGGTGTTTCGGCGCAGAATTGGGACATCAATACGCTGCATAGAGTGAACGGTTGGGATGGCAGATTCATCCGCAACTACAATAAGGTGATTTCGCGTTCGGAGCCTTACGTAGCGGTTGGCGTACCTGTGGCGATGGCGGTGGCGGCGTGGGTGAAACACGACAAGGGGCTGCTGAAGGATGCGCTCTATGTGGGTACCGGTGTGGCGGGAACCTTTGTCGTGACGTATGGGATGAAGTATCTGGTGGACCGCCAACGTCCCTACGATAAGTATCCCGACCGGGTGCATCCCTATAGCCGCGAGAGCAGTCCTTCCTTCCCTTCGGGACATACGGCGACGGCGTTTGCCCTTGCCACTTCGCTCAGCGTGAAGTATCCTAAATGGTATGTGATAGCTCCCTCTGCCTTGTGGGCGTGCTCCGTGGGAGTCTCCCGCATGAACGAGGGGGTGCACTATCCGTCGGATGTGCTGGCGGGGGCGGCCATCGGTGCAGGATGCGCCGTGGCGAACATCTATGTCAACCGTTGGTTGAATCGCTGGCTGTTCGGCGAGTAAACAGCTGGTTATGAATATGTTGCTGGCTGTTTGTTTTCGGCTTGACAGACGCAAGTGTCTGTCGCGACAGACACTTGTGTTCAAGAAGTCAGACACTTGCTTCTGAGCGGACAGGAGCAAGTGTCTGTGAAAGGGGCAGTTATTGCCCGGGAATAATCGTGCTGTAGATGCCTTCGTCCAGCACTTTCAGTGCCTGTTGCACGCTGTGGTTCGTGGTGTTCATGACGCGGAAGTATTCGTTCATCTCCCACAGGTCGCGGGCTATCAGCGCCTTGAGCTGTGTCTTGATGAGCGGCAGGGAGCGGTTGTATTGTCTTTCGTCGAACTTGATATTCTCCTTTTCGGCCATCGCGCGCACGTCGGCCAGGAACCGGTCGTCTATCTCAAACTTTTCGTTGAAGGCCTCGAAGGTCTTGTATCGGCTCTGCAACTCCTTGCGGTGTTTCTCGATGTAGCCGGTGGTGCTTCGGATGATGACGCCTTTTGCCACGAGGTTGCGGTGGTAGTCGGTATATTGGGTGGTGTCGATGGGCACGAAGAAGTCGGGCATGATGCCTCCGCCGCCATAGACGGTGCGTGCCAGGCGTTTGGTCTGCACCTTCAGCGAGTCGGCGAAGTGGATGCTGTCGGCGTGAATCATCTCACCGTGGTTGAAGCGGTCTGTCAGTTCGCGGTTGTATTTCGACACTCCTGCCTCGCCGTTCAGCGTGGCGTCGGGGTTGGCGGTGTTGTCGTAGGGCTTCTGGATGCAGCGGCCTGCGGGGGTGTAGTAGCGGGCGATGGTGAGCCGGATCATGGAGCCGTCGGGCAGGTCGATGGGGCGTTGCACCAGTCCTTTGCCGAAGGTGCGGCGGCCTACCACTACGCCACGGTCCCAATCCTGAATGGCTCCCGTCACGATTTCGCTGGCGGATGCGGAGTACTCGTCCACCAATACGACGAGGCGTCCTTTCTTGAACTTGCCTGTGCCTTTGGCATAGAAGTCGCTGCGGCGGGCGGCGCGTCCTTCGGTATATACAATCAGCTCTTTCTGCTCTAAGAATTCGTTGGCCAGGTCGATGGCGGCGTTCAGGTATCCTCCGCCGTTGCCTTGCAGGTCGAGGATGAGGTCTTTCATGCCCTTCTGCTGCAACGTTTTCAGGGCTTCGGCGAACTCTTCGGCGGTGGTGGCGCCGAATCGGTTGATACGGATGTAGCCGGTCTGCGGCTGTATCATGTAAGAGGCGTCGAGGCTGAGGATGGGTATCTTGTCGCGGCGCACGGTGAAGTGGAGCGTGTCGTCCACGCCGCGGCGCACGATGGCGAGGCTGACTTCCGAGTTCTTCGGTCCCCGCAGGCGGCTCATAATCTCTTCCGTGCTCATCTTCACGCCGGCGATGGCGGTGTCGTTCACCGCCACGATGCGGTCTCCCGCCAGAATGCCCACTTTTTCGGAAGGCCCGTTGCTGACGGGCTGGATGACGAGCAGCGTGTCTTCCACCATCTGGAACTGCACACCGATGCCTTCGAAGTTCCCCTGCAAGGGTTCGTTCATCTTCTTCACCTCTTCGGCGTTGTTGTAGGTGGAGTGGGGGTCGAGCTGTGCCAGCATCCGGATGATGGCCTCTTCCACCAGTTTGTTCTCATCCACCGGGTCCACATAGAGCCTGCTGATGGCGAACTCCGCCATTTGCAGCTTGCGCAGGGCTTCGTTGTTCGATTGTTGCGCGTGCAGGGGTAGGGCGCAAAAGAGGAAAAGCAAAGCCTCACCCCCGGCCCCTCTCCAAAGGGAGAGGGGAGAGTGGGTGATGAGGGATATGAGGGCGGATAATGCTTTCGATAATGCTTTCATAAGGAATAATAAATTAATGATTGGTGAACTATAGGAGAGCTATTCTTTCTGTAGATGTGTCAAAACATGCATTTCACTTTCTTTTAGACACGGATTTACACGGTTTTCTTCTTGATTAATCTGTGCCTAAAATCTATCATTATGTCGGGTTCTTTTCGTTTTGACACATCTTTTCGGGGGGAGAGGCTATGAACCTGCTCACATCCTTCCCATACCTCAGCAACTCCCTTACGACAGTAGAACTGATACTTGACAGTTCCGGCTCGGTGAAGAGCAGGATGGTTTCGATGCCCGTCAACTGGCGGTTGATGTCGGCGATAGTCTCCTCATACTCAAAGTCTTTCACCGTGCGGATGCCTCGGATGATGAGGTTGGCTTCCATCTGCCGGGCGAAGTCGATGGTCAGGCAGTTGTATGACCGGACGATGACGCGCGGTTCGTCGCGGTAGAGGTCGCGTATCATCTGCTCCCGTTTCTCTACGGGGAAGTAGGTGTTCTTGTTGTCGTTGATGCCGATGCCGATGACCACTTCGTCGATGAACGTCAGCGCGCGGCGCACTATCGAAGCGTGTCCGATGGTGAACGGGTCGAATGTGCCCGGAAAGATTGCTCTTCTCATTGTGCCAAATCTTCTTCTATGATCAGGTTGTTGATGATAAAGTTCTGTCGTTCCATGGTATTCTTTCCCATGTAGAATTCCAGCAGTTCCTTGACGAGGTCGGTCTTGCGCAGCGACACCTGCTCCAGGCGCATCTCCTTGCCGATGAAGTGGCGGAACTCGTCGGGCGAGATTTCGCCCAATCCTTTGAAGCGGGTGATTTCGGGGTTCGGTCCCAGCTCGTCGATGGACTTCACGCGCTCCTCTTCCGAGTAGCAGTAGTCGGTGCGCTTCTTGTTGCGCACGCGGAAGAGCGGGGTTTGCAGGATATACACGTGCCCCTTCTTGATGAGGTCGGGGAAGAATTGCAGGAAGAAGGTGATGATGAGCAGGCGGATGTGCATGCCGTCCACATCGGCATCGGTGGCCACGATGACTTTGTTGTAGCGCAGTCCTTCGATGCCGTCTTCGATGTTCAGGGCGGCTTGCAGCAGGTTGAACTCTTCGTTCTCATAGACCACCTTCTTGGTCAGTCCGAATGAGTTCAGCGGTTTGCCTCGCAGGCTGAATACCGCCTGTGTGTTCACGTCGCGGCTCTTGGTGATGGAGCCGCTGGCGGAGTCACCCTCGGTGATGAAGATGCACGATTCGGTTTCCTGCTCCTTGCCCTTGCCGTCGTTCAGGTGGTAGCGGCAGTCGCGCAGCTTGCGGTTGTGCAGGTTCGCCTTCTTGGCACGTTCGCGTGCCAGCTTGGTGACGCCGGCGATGGCCTTGCGCTCCTTCTCGGAGTCCTGTATCTTTTGCAGCATCACTTCCGCCACCAGCGGGTTTTTGTGCAGGTAGTTGTCCACTTCGGTCTTGATGAAGTCGCCCACGTACTTGTTCACCGTGGGTCCGGCGGGCTTGTTCTCTTGCGGCACGGCGGGCCACATGTTGTTGCTGCCTAACTTGGTCTTGGTCTGGCTCTCGAACATGGGTTCTTCCACGTCGATGGCGATGGCGGCAACCAGTCCGTTGCGGATGTCGGCATACTCTTGGTTCTTGTTGTAGAACTCCTTGATGGTGCGGGCGATGTGCTCTTTCAGCGCCGTCTGGTGCGTACCGCCCTGGGTGGTGTGCTGCCCGTTGACGAAGGAGTAGTACTCCTCGCCGTACTGGTTGGTGTGGGTGAAGGCTATTTCGATGTCCTCTCCCTTCAGGTGGATGATGTCGTAGAGGCCTTCGCTGGTCATGTTGTCCTTCAGCAGGTCTTCCAGTCCGTGGCGCGAGACGATGCGCTGGCCGTTGTAGATGAAGGTGAGTCCTGTGTTCAGGTAGGTATAGTTACGTAGCAGGTTCTCTACGAACTGGTTCTGGAAGAAGTAGTTCAGGAAGAGCGTGTTGTCCGGCTCAAAGAAGATGAAGGTTCCGTTCTCTTCGGCGCTCTCTTCGGTGGTGTCGGTTTGCAGCACGCCTTTCTCGAAGGTGGCGGCGCGTACCTTGCCGTCGCGGTAGCTGCGCACTTCGAAGCGGCTGCTCAGTGCGTTGACTGCCTTGATGCCGACACCGTTCAGTCCGACGCTCTTCTTGAACGCCTTGCTATCATATTTGCCTCCGGTGTTCAGCTTGCTGACGGCTTCAATCAGTTTGCCTTGCGGAATGCCTCGCCCGTAGTCTCTGACGCTGACGCGCAGGTTCTCTTCGATGGTGACTTCGATGCGTTTGCCGGCTCCCATCTTGAATTCGTCGATGCTGTTGTCCATCACCTCCTTCAACAGGACGTAGATGCCGTCGTCGCTCTGCGAGCCGTCGCCCAGTCGTCCGATGTACATGCCGGAGCGGACACGGATGTGTTCCATGTCGTCCAGGTGGCGTATGTTGTCGTCGGTGTATTCTACGGTCGGTTCGCTGAAGGGGAGTCCTTCGTTGATATTTTCTTCTTCTTTCATGGGGTTTCGATTGTTAGGGATGCTTGCAAATATATAACTTATATACGATATATACGCAAAGCGGCTCTTGGGTTTTATCAAAAGTTCACAAATTCCAAATAGTTCTCCGGGATTATCACAGCCGTTTCTTCTATCGGATAATTTTTCAAGAAGGTATCGGGAAAGGACGTTTGCGCCTTCTTGGGATTCCACTTCATTTCAAAGACGGTGAACTTGCCGTCGGACTCTTCGATGTAGTCTATCTCCTGTTGCCGGGTGGTGCGCCAAAAGTAGCTTTTGGCAAAGCGCCCGGCGTAATGGTTGGCTTTGAGGCGTTCGCTGATGAAGAAGTTCTCCCACAGCGCACCGGTGTCTTGCCGCAGGTTGAGGGGAGCGAAGTTCTGTATCACGGCATTGCGGATGCCGTTGTCATAGAAATAGACTTTCTTGCTTTTTTTCAGTTCGGTACGCACGTTGCGGCTGAAGGCGTTCAGACGGAAGATGATGTAGCACTTTTCCAGCAGGTCGATGTATTTCTCTACGGTTTTGCTGTCCGTACCGATGGTTTGCGCCACTTCGTTGTAGGATACCTCGCTGCCCACTTGCAGGGAGAGTGCCACCAAAAGTTTTTCCAACAGTACCGGGCGGCGGATGTCATCTAAGGCGAGCAGGTCTTTGTAGAGATAGCTGTTGGCGATGTTCATCAGCAACTCTTTGGCTTCGTCCGCATGGTTGATGATGTCGGGATAAGAACCGTAGATGAGGCGCGACTCCAAAGATTGACGGATGGCAAGCAATCCCTTGTTCTCCAGCAACTCGGCGGTGGAGATGGGGTAAAGGTGGTATTCATACTTGCGTCCGGTGAGTGGTTCGTTCAGGCGGTTTTGCAGTTCAAAGGAAGAAGAGCCTGTTACCAGCAGTTGCACATCGGGAAAGTTGTCGGTAATCTTTTTGAGGGTCAAGCCGATTTCGGGCACCCGTTGCGCCTCGTCTATCACTACCAGGCGGTTGTTGCCGATGAGGAGTCTCAGCTCTGCGGTGTTGATTTGCGCCAGCATCTCTTTTACTTCGGGTTCGTCGCAGTTCAGTGACAACAACGGTTCGGTACGTTTTTCCGTGATTTGCCGGAACAAGGTGCTTTTGCCCACTTGTCTTGCTCCAATCAGCAGGATGGCTTTCCCTTTAAACATCCGTTGTTCTATGACTTTCTCCAGCTTCCTTGTTATCATAATTTTTCTTCGTTTTGATGCAAGGGCAAAGATAAGTTGTTTTTCTGCTAATCCAAAAAGTTGCGGTAACTTTTTGGATCGTAATCCGAAATGTTACCGCAACTTTTTGGATTAGGACGGTTAAGTCCTAAAATGCGTTTATCTTGAACTTTCTAAGTTTGTAAGTTTATTTCTTTTAAAACTTAATCTTATATCTTCTTCACAAAGCACCTCCTCCGCTTGTGCTGCTCCGTCTTGAAGTATTCCCATTGTGCCTGCACTTTGCCGTTCAGTTCCAGTTCGGGGTTGCTTTCGGCATATTCGAAGCCGAGTTGCTGATAGACGGGGATGAGGTCGGAGAAGAGCAGGGCGTTCACGCCTTTGTTCTGGTATTCGGGCTTTACGGCCACCAGCAGCAAGTCCAGCATCTTGGGATATCTCTTCAGGAAGAGCGTCTTGCCCAAGTGGTACCAGCCGAAGGGGAGGAGCCGTCCGTGCGACTTCTGCAAGGCTTCGGAGAGGGAGGGCATGGAGATGCCCACGGCTATCAGTCGGTCGTCGGCATCGGTGATGAGCGTCACCATGCGCAGGTCCACGATGGGGAGGAACATCTTGATGTACTGCTCTATCTGCTGTTGCGACAGGGCGGAGTAGCCGTAGAGGGGCCGGTAGGCCTCGTTCATCAGTTCGAAGATGGCCTGTCCGTATTCTTTGGCAATCTTGCTCGACGAGGTGTATTTCTTTATTTTGAGGTTGTATTTGCGCTGGATGAGGTCGGAGATGCGCTTGTGCTTGTCGGGAATGGCGTCGGGGATGTAGATTTTGTATTCCACCCAGTCGGCATCCTTCTCAAAGCCCATGCGTTCCAAATGTTGAGGGTAGTAGGGATAGTTGTAGATGGTCGCCATGGTGCTGAGTTGGTCGAAGCCTTCGACCAGCATCCCTTCGGCATCGAAGTCGGTGAAGCCCAGCGGACCCTGTATGTGGGTCATGCCGCGTTCCTTGCCCCACGCCTCGACGGCGTGCATCAGGGCATCGGACACTTCGGCGTCGTCGATGAAGTCTATCCAGCCGAAGCGGACTTCCTTCTTGTCCCAGGTCTGGTTTGCCTTGTGGTTGATGATGGCGGCTACGCGACCTACGATTTGTCCGTCGCGGTAGGCCAGAAAATAGTCGGCCTCACAGAACTCGAAGGCGGCATTCTTCTTCTTATTGAAGGTGTTGAGCATGTCATCGAAGAGGTCGGGCACGGAGTAAGGGTTGTCTTTATACAACCGATAATTGAAACGGATGAAGCGTTCCAGTTCCCGTCTGGTGGTTACTTTCTTGATTGTAATGGCCATAGTTCTTTCTATATTGAGGGTGCAAAGATACGTTTTCCATACATAAAAGCAATCAAGAATGAGCAGGAATCTTTTTCTTTGAAGGAGTTAAAGGCCGATACTCCGCCTTGTGCAAATAGCGCTATCGCAAGTAGGACTATCGGCTTCTAACTCCCGATAACTCCCTTTAACTCCCGAATAACTCCTTAAATCAAATCTTATATATCAGCACCGCCGTATAAGCGATGTATGCCAGCATCAGCACGCTGCCTTCCACCCGGGTGATGGTGCGCTTGCCAAAGAAACAGCCGAAGAGCCAGAAGAGGATGCCCGAACCTACCAGTGCCCAAAGGTCCAGGTTGGTGATGCCCGCCAGATGCAGCGGGGTGATGGATGCCGAACAGCCCAGCACAAGGAAGATGTTGAACAGGTTGCTGCCGATGACATTGCCGATGGCTATCTCCGGATTCTTCTTCAGGGCGGCTACGACCGATGTGGCAAGTTCGGGCAACGAGGTGCCGCCGGCCACCAGCGTCAGTCCGATGACCGACTCGCTGACACCTAGGCTGCGGGCAATGCCGCAAGCGCCGTCCACGAAGAAGCTGCCCCCGGCAATAAGTCCGGCAAGTCCGCCTACGATGTAGAGCAGCGATTTCCATAGAGGCAGTTCCTTGATTTCCGTCTCCTCTTCCGGCTGTCCGTCTGTCGGCTTGCCGTGCGAGGCGATGGCGAAGGTGTAGCTCAGGAAGACGACGAAGAAGCCGAGCAGCACCAACCCGTCGGTGACGCTGAGCACGTTGTCGTTGCCGCCGTCCAGAAAGAGGTCGTTGCAGCACACCAGCAGGACGAGCGAGGCGAGTATGCAGAGGGGAATCTCCTTCGCCAGCATGTTTCGGGTGACGGCAATGGGGGCGAAGAGCGCCGTGCAGCCCACTATCATCAGCGTGTTGAAGAGGTTGCTTCCCACCACATTGCCCACGGAGATGTCCGCGCTGCCCTTCAGGGCGGAAGAGAGGCTGACGGTGAGTTCGGGTGCCGAAGTGCCGAAAGCCACGATGGTGAGTCCGATGACGATGGTAGGGATGTGGAAACGTTTTGCCACGGATGCCGCTCCGTCTGTCAGCCCGTTGGCACCCAATAGGATGAGGAGCAAGCCTCCGAGAAGTAATGCGATGTTCATGATTCTTTGTTGTTATCTTTGTACGCAACAAAGATAACGGTTTGTTACTTATCTTTGTTGACGGTTCAGGATAAAATTACAGCATCACCGTCCGCCCCTCCGCAATGGAGAGCTTCGACCACGGCGTGACGGAAGTCCACAGGGCAAGGTCGTCGAGCGTTGCCGGGAAGGGCATCTCACCTTTCAGGTCGGCTTCGAGGGCTTTCAGCATGATGTAGTCCATGCCTTCGTGGTGGGTGTCCACCCGCAGCGCCTCGTTTCCCCATTGCTTCCAATAGCGATGTTCGTAGCGGTCCACGTAGGGGCTGTCCGCCTCCCAGGTCTCGTCCGGGCTGACGCCTTCGATGTAGATTCTTCTTGGGTCGCCCTGCCAGATGCCTTTGGTGCCCTGCACCTCGAAGTCGAGGCTGCGCGGGCGGGGCAGTGTGGTGTCGTGCGTCAAGGAGAGGAGGATGCCGTTCTCCGTCTTCAGCTGGGTGACGACGACATCGCCCAACTGAATCTCCACCTCCGTGTTGCCTCCCAAGTCTTTGATGCGTTGCCGCATACCTGCCGGTTTGGAGGCGAACGAGGTCAGGCTTTTGATGCGGTCCGTGCGGTTGATGCCGGCTATCAGGCAGAGGGGAGCCAGGCCGTGCGTGGGATAAAGGTCGCCGTTCTCTTGCAGGTAGAACTTGCTGCGCCATACGCTTTCCGTTTTCGCGCGGTTGCCGATGTTGCCGGCATCGTCCAGCAGCAGGCGTCGCAGGTCGTGGCGGTAGCCGCCCCGCATATAGATAATCTCGCCCAGCAACCCTTCCGCCACCATGTTGCAGACGGAGAGGTTGGCGCGCATGAAGAGCGTGTTCTCCAGCGGATAGACCCGGCAGCCGTGCCGGCCGGCCTGCTCTATCAGGGGTTGGTATTCGTCGATGTAGAGTCCGCCTTTTATTTCCAAAGCCACATGGCAACCCCGCGCCACGCATTGCAGGGCGTGCTGCACATGGTATTGCCAGGGCGAGGCGACGAATACCAAATCGGGAGTATGCTCTGCAAGCATGTTCAGATAGTCATCCTCGTCCCGGTTGTAGCACTTCATGTCCGGAAATTCTTCTTTCCCGATTCCCGGGTCGGCAAGCGCCACTACCCGGAAGGCAGGCAGTTGTTGCAATAGTTGCAACAACTGCCTGCCGCGATAACCCACTCCGATGAAAGCAACTTTTATCATAACTTGTCTTGATATGGTTTTGCAGGTTCCAAAGATACGGAAAAATCCGCTCCCGCCAATGAATTTGTTTGCTTAGTGTCATTGCGCCTCCGTGTGCGGCACATTGACCGGATCCTGTGCGGCTTGCGTGCCTGTCCGCACAGAAGCATGGGATGAAACGGCATGACACGGCTTAGAAGGATGTTTCTCCTACGAGATAAAGAGGCTTAATGTAGGAGATAAAGTATATCTCGCGCCGCGAGATATACATCCCGGCTGCTGAGATGTGCATCTCGCGTGCTGAGATATACATCTCGCGGCGCGAGATGAACTTTATCGTATAGCTTTTTTCCTTTTCCGACGGAAGAAAAGCTCTTTGGGATGCGGAGTTATGGCTTCTTGTCCCTATGGTCTGAGGGGAAGAGTGTACAAGGGCTTGTCGTTGCTTGCATTGTATTATGATTTTAGGCACGGATTACACGGATTTCACGGTTTTTTCTTTGTCCTATCCGTGAAATCCGTGTAATCCGTGCCTAAAAGAAAGCGTTGCAGAAGTTTTCAGATAGTCGGGGGACAAGGCGGCTGGCAGGCGATGAGCACCTTCTTTTCGTCGGCAAGCGTGGTGGCAAAGAGGTATGTGTCGCCACCTTCCGCCAGCTTCAGCCGCTTGCGCAGTTGGGCGACGGTGTCGGGGAAGTTGCGCACGGTGAGGTTGGCACGCTTTTCGTTGGCGAGCAGCGTCTTCACCTCTTTCTTGTTGAAGCCGCAGCAGCCGGTGATGCGGAACTTGCGTCCGGGAAAGTCGGGCAGCCACGCGTTCGAGGTGTAGAGGTGGCTGCTGGGATGCAGCTTCTCCACTTTATATATAGAAGCAATGCTGCGGAAGGCACCGGCTTTCATTGCCGAGGCGTTCGGTTCGTAGAGGTAGGTGCGGGGGACGGCGGCGTAGCTGCACGGGTTTTCCCGTTCCCAGCGGCGGGTGAAGGTGAGCGACTGCCATTCGCCTCCGTTGAGCAGGTTGACACAGTGGATGGGCACTTCGTCGGCAGGCAGGCGGACATCGCCGTTCAGCACGAGCAGCAGCTCCTTGCACTCGTTGCTTACGGAGACGATGTGCGCCTCCTCCACGTGCTTCAGGTCGTTCAGGGCAAGGGTGAGGTCCAGCATGGGCGAGAGTTTCACCAGCACGCGCCGGGCTTTCTGCACCAGCAACGCTTCGAGTGCGGCGACGTCCGGTTCGCAATCGGCTATTGCCACCGTCTTCCCGCCGTGCCCGTCGCGGCGTGCCGGGTCGATGAAGAGCCAGTCCGCCGGGTCCATCTCTTGCAGGTGGTGCAGGCTGTCGTCGTGGCAGACGGTGATGTGGTGCAAGCCTAAGGCGGGGAAGTTGTGCGAGGCAAGGCGGCAAAGCGTTTCTTGCCTTTCCACATAGAAGGCTTTCCGGAAGCCTTCGGCAAGGAAGGAGCAGTCGATGCCGAAGCCGCCAGTCAGGTCGGTGAAGGTATCTCCTTGTACACTTGTCTCCTCGTCCCCTCGTTCCTTTCTCCTCACCACTTCCGTTTTGTAGCGTGCCGTCGCTTCCGAAGAGCATTGCTCCAACGGGAGGTGTGGCGGGCAAAGGATGGTTTCGTTTGCCGCCCACGCAGGTACTTTTTCCGACAAGGTCTGCCTGCCGGCAATTTGTGTGATGGCGGCGGGCATATCGACGTCAGGATATCGGCGGGCTTGTAGGGCGAGGCTGCGCACATCGTCGCGGCTGTGCGTGCGGATGAAGCGGAGGGTTTCTTCGGAGAGTGTCATAGGCTTGGTTGAATGTGGATGCAAAGATAGTGGTTTTATGCGTTAGCTTCGGTTTCCTTTTCAAGAAAATCAAGCAAGGGCCTGTTTAAATTTTCTTCAAAAAGAACTCCCAAAAGGAGGCTGAACAAAATTCAAACAGGCTCTTAAAAAGGCAAGTATTGAGTACGGCAAAAGCCTATTTTTGTTTTTCGCCCCCACTCTTTTCTTTGTCTAAAGGAATGTATGCTGGCGAACGGCATCCGTCCCACCGTCTTCTACTGCAACCCCAACATCTATCTGTTGCTCCCGAGCCAAGTCCCTTTCTTCCACAGATACTCCAATGGTCCTTGACGGTGACTCGCCAGCCAGCTACGACTGAACAAAAGCAGAACAACAAAAATAGCAACGGCAATGAGTGTGGACTCGAATGCGCCTGTCTTGCACCAAAGATTGAAGCCAAAGTGATAGTAAAGCGTCACCCCCATAATAGACTGACCGATGTAATTAGTGAGACTCATTCGGCCGAAAGGTGTAATGAACCGCTGCGCCTTATATCCGTTTCCGGCATAAAACCACATCAGAACAAAAGCCGACACAAGAAGCGTCATAAACGCGAAGTTGTAGAGCATCGGAATGGCAATGCCATAATAAGAACGTATGGTTACATTGGAAATGGAGTGCGGCACCAGCTCTTTAAGTAAATACAGAGGGATGCACAGCAAGAGTGCAGACACGAAAGCCCTGAACCAGAATGCGCGGCTTTCGTCCGTCTTCTCAAAATAGGATTTGCGTCCAAGCCACATGCCCAGCAGGAAGAGCGCCGGTGTCTGGAACAACCTGCCAGCCTCAACCTGCCAGAAATTGCTGTACAACTGACCATTCCAGATATTATTGCCAAGGGTCTGCCACAAATCACCGTTGCGACCGACCTCTTCCGCCGACGCCGCAAACTGCACAAACAAGGAATTCGTATCAACATATCCGGGGTTCATCAACGCATACCCGATTTTTGCCCAGCAATACGGTTGAAGCATCAGAATCGCCGCCACCCACAGCACGGTGCGGTTGCTCCACGATGATGCCGGAATCAGAATAAGACCGCAAACCGCATAAAGCAACAATATGTCGCCATTATAAAACAGCGCATGGAATTGTGAGAATCCCACCAGCAGCAGCATACGCCATGCGAAGCGCATTCTGAAATCAACCCCACGCTTCCGGGCATTGCGCATCTGAATAAAGAAGCTGAAGCCGAAAAGCAGCGAGAAAGTGGCGTACGCCTTGCCCGCAAAAAGGAAATAGATGATTTCGGTCATCTTGGCATCCAGCCATTGAAGCCATTCCGCACGGGCCATGTCTCCATAAAAGATATTGTAATGTTCAAGATTATGCAACAGTACGATTGCAAACAGTGCAAAACCACGCAAGGCGTCAACGACCTCAAGTCTGTAAGAGGGTAACTGATTCTTAGTCATAACGAGACAAACATTAGAAGTTATTTTGAAATGATTGAATTATTTATATTTTCCTGTTAATCAGTTTGCTAATTGATGTATTCCCGTAACTTCATGGTTGCAAAACAAATAATTAGGAGCAATTATTCAACCAACCTAACTGAAAAGCGGTGGCAAGTTATCAAATATATTGTAGAACCACAAGAAAGAGCCAGAAAAAGTGTCTCAGAGAAATGCTGAACGTCCTATTCTATATCAGCAAGAGCGGCTGTCAATGGAGAATGCTGCCTTCCGACTTTGCCCCTTGGTAAACAGTTTACTACTATTTCTGCAAGTGGAAACTCGAAGGGGTGTTGGAAGAGCTTCTCAATGTTCTCCACTGTATGGCAAGGAAGGGGCTGTGCGTGCGGATGAAGCGGAGGGTTTCTTCGGAGAGTGTCATAGGCTTGGTTGAATGTGGGTGCAAAGATACTGGTTTTATGTGTTAACTTCGGTTCCCTTTTCAAGAAAATCAAGCAAGTATGGCTTGATTACCTTGTTCCTCAAGAGGAATATCTCTATACACTGAATCGTTTTTTTGCCTGGTACTATTTCAAGGCAAAGAGACCGGATGCCTACATCAAGTCAATGGCACCCCGTCATTTTAATAAGATGTTCGGATGAAAGGTCTGGCTCCACATACCTTGCAAGTCTTATTCGATATTGAAATCCGGCATACTTATCAATGACTTGATATCTTTGGCATTGACCTATTCTGGGCATAAGCTGAAATCCAAGAATCTGTTGGCAATGCTCACCAATGGTTCCCGTTTCACACGGGATGCGCATTTTGAACAGCTTGAACCTGTCTATGCGGTGACAACTCAAGAGATAGAGGATTATATAAAGTCGTGTCTGTTGCTCACGGAATAACCCTATACCTCTCCCTCGCCTCCTGCCGGCTGACACGGTTGAAGTGCCACCACTCCGTAGGCAACGGGCGGAAGCCCGCCTCTTTCATGATTCGCCGAAGCAGCAGTCGGTTTTCCCTTTCCTCTTTGGTAATTTTGCCTTGTGCCACCAGCGAGGCTTCCTGCGTGATGTGCGCCTCCTTGCCCAGATGATCCACCGGGGTGCCCATGGGCAGAGGAGTTCCCCGGTCATCGAGAATGCTGATATCCACGGCAAGCCCGTAGTTGTGCAGCCCGCCGCCGCGGGCGGGGTTGGAGACGTAGAGGTAGCGGGGCGTGCCTTTCACCGTGTCCCACATCTTCTGCTGTACGGACATGGGGCGGGCGGCGTCATAGACGATGAGGCTGTAGGCGGGATGCTGTGCTTTCAGCAGCTGTTGCGCTTTCAGCAGGCTTTCCAAGGCATCGGGATGCAGGTAGGCTTCCCGCAGGTTGTCGTAGAGTATGGTTCCGGTGAAGTTGTCGGCGTGGGTGTACATCAGGTCGATGGCGATGGTGCTGTCCGCTTCAGCTATGTTCAGGAGGCCGAGGGAATCGAGATAGAGGGCGGTAAGGCTTTTGGCGGGGAGGGCAAGTACTTCTTCCTCCACGGCTATTTCTTCTTTACTTTCTGTCGTATGGAGTGCTTCCTTTTCTCCTTGCTTTCGACAGGTGGAGAGCAGAAGGAGGGCGAGGCAGAGGGGCAGTAGTGGTTTCATCTTTTCGGTGATATGTTTTGATGTTCAATTCGTTTCAATACTTTCGGGAATTGCCAGAAGAAGATAGCCGTGCAGCAGATGGCCGCCGTGGCGTCTGAAATGGCTTCTGCGGCATAGACACCCGTCACTCCCATGAAATGGGGCAACAGCAATGCCAACGGTATCAGCAGGATGATTTTCCGCAATAGGGCGATGAAGATGGAGATGCCTGCCTGGCCCAATGCCACAAACATGTTCTGGCAGGCACGCTGCAAGCCGAAGATGGTCATGCCCGCCAGAAACAACGGCATCGTCCGGCAGACGGTGTCAATCAGCCGCGCGTCGTTGGTGAAGGCGGAGGCGATGACGGAGGGGAACAGAATCATGCAGAGCATCAGGAGAAGGTTGAACGAGAACATCGTCACCAGCGCGATGCGGAAGCACTCTTTCACACGCTCCTTGTTGCCGTGCCCGTAGTTGTAGCTCACGATGGGCACGAAGCCTTGCGCGAATCCCACCAGAGGTACTCCTGCAAACTGCATCGCGCTCTGTGTGATGGTCAGGGCGCTGATGTAGATGTCGCCGAAGGTCTTCAGACTGCTGTTCAGCACAAAGCCCACCAGGCTCTCCGTGCTCGACATGATGAACGGCGATGCTCCCAATGCCAGGATGGAGAGGACTATCTTCCGTTCCAGCTTCATGTAGCGCCGCTCCAGGGGGAGGGAGGCTTGTCGGGAGAAGAGGAAGCGCAGCACCCATGCCGCACTGCATAGTTGCGAGAGGACCGTGGCAAGCGCCGCCCCCTTCACGCCCATATCCAGTCCGAAGATGAAGAGGGGGTCGAGGAGGATATTGATTCCCGCACCAATCAGCACCGAGCACATGGCGATGGAAGGGCGGCCTTGCGCATTGATGAAATTGTTCAGTCCGATGGAGATTTGCACGAACAGCGTCCCCGTCAGATAGATGGAGAGGTAGTCCACCGCATACTGCAACGTGTTCTCCGACGCTCCTGTGAAGAGCAGGACGGGCTCCATGAAGGCATACGACAGCAGGGTGGTCAGCAGCGTGAAGGCAACCAGCAGTGTGAATCCGTTTCCCAATATCTTGCCTGCCCGTGTCCGTTCCCCTTGTCCGAGGGCGATGGTTGCCAGTGGCGCGCCTCCTCCTCCCACGATGGCGGAGAAGGACGAAATCAGGATGATGAGCGAGGTGGTCACGCCCACGCCCGCCAGCGCGTCGGTTCCGATGCCCGGGATGTGGCCGATATAGACGCGGTCCACCACGCTGTAGAGTAGGTTGACAAGTTGCGCCGCAACCGTCGGGAGTGCCATCTTGAAGATGAGCGGCAGGATGCGTTCTGTGCCCAGTCTTTCCTCGTATTTGTTCGTCATTGGAAGTTCTTTCGTTGTAAATTGGCGGTAAAGTTACAAGAAAAAGCCCTGCTTTGTTACATTCCTTATACAATTAGCATACTTTTGGGCATTTCTTAAATAAAAGCGATTTCATCGTGGCTTTTTTGGTGGGTGCAGCCCTCCCCACATCGGCCTGGAAGATGGCAGGTGAAAGCGAGCGGGAAGTGACCGGTAGCTTACGTAAACGTTTACAAGGAAAAAAGAAACGTTCATCGCAAGAAAACAAGTGATGAACATTTCTTTCTGTCCAAAAGGCAGGAAAAACACTTTTTTGGTGCATAGATGTTATTTTGTTGGCTTAAAAAGCCCTCTATTTCGAAAAGACTCCTTACTTTTGCATAAAAATTGAATATCTATATCAACAAAGAAAAGCAACAGAAGTATTGTATGAAAAGAGGGATGAACCTGCTCGTGGCCTTATGTATGGCATGTGTCGTTGCATCAGGGTATGCACAAGTGAAACCTACCGTGGAGATTGGAGCCGAAACTCGTATGGGATATAACCGGGAATCGGTGGATGGCGATAAGCTGAGTGACAGAACCGGAATCAAGGGAAACTACCTCAACCTGAAGTTTGAAGGCACCCTGAACTCTTATTTCTCCTACTCGTGGCGGCAACGCCTGAACAAAGGGATTTCCAATTCCAACTTCTTTGATGCCACCGATTGGATTTATCTCAGTTACCGGGCCGACAAGCACTGGAGCATGGCTGCCGGAAAGCAGGTGGTGCTCATCGGAGGATATGAATACGACAGTGCCCCCATCGACATCTTTATGGCTTCGGAGTATTGGAACAACATCGCTTGCTACCAGTTTGGCGGAAGCGTGACCTACACCACAACCAAGGGGAACGACAAGCTGACGGCACAGCTCTGCGGGAGCCCTTTTCGCAACGACCGGCATGGCGACCTTTTTGCCTACAACCTCTTCTGGGCAGGCAACCACGGCCCGTTCAGCACGCTCTACTCCCTCAACCTGATGGAGTATGCTCCTAAGAAATACATCAGTTATGTTGCGTTGGGCAACCGGCTCGCCTTGGGCAACGCCGCCTTGCAGCTCGACTTCATGAACCGTGCCGCCGCCCATCAGCCTTACTTCTTCCGCGACTGCTCCGTGATGGCGGAACTCTCGTGTTTTTGCCTTCCCAAGCTGGAGGTATATGCCAAAGCGACGTATGATGTGAATCGTACGGATGTGGCGGCCGACCTTTGCGTGCTGCCCGGCACGGAGCTGACCTCTTTCGGCGGAGGCATCCACTTCTATCCCCTCAAGGCGCAGAAGAACACGGTGCGTCTTCATGCCAGTGCGGCCTATACCACCGGCAAGAACGGCAATCCGAGCGGCGCTTTGACTGACAAGCATCTGTATGTCAATGTGGGCCTCACCTGGAAGCTGCATCTGCTCTCTTATGGCAAGTAATGACGATGTTTTATCAACTAACTCTGTTATCTCTATAAAAGAAATGAAAAACAATTCTACGAAAAGGAAAATCGGCTTTCCGAGTGGGGTTATGTGCCTGCTCTCAGTTGTTCTTATTTTTGGTTATCTGGCTTCCATCATGGGACTGCCCAACATGCTCAACACCATGATGAAGACCGCTCACGACTTGTTGCTGAATACGGTGTTCTACCTGATGAGTATCTGTGTGCTTACGGGTGCCATCGGCAAGTTGTTTGTGGAGTTCGGCGTGGTGAAGATGCTGGAGCGACTGCTTCGTCCGTTGATGCGCCCGCTGTTCAACCTTCCGGGCGTGGCCTCGCTGGGTGCCGTGATGACGTTTCTGTCGGACAATCCCGCCATCATCTCGCTGGCACACGACAAGCGCTTTGCCACTTACTTCAAGAAGTATCAGTTCATCTCGCTGACCAATTTCGGTACGGCTTTCGGCATGGGACTGCTGGTCATCGTGTTCATGGTGGGACAGGGCTTTTATGTCTCTCCCTTCATCGGGCTGTTCGGTGCCTGCTGCGGTTGCATTTGCTCCACGAGGCTGATGCAGCGTTTTGTGGTGAAGGCTTATCCCAACTATGCCACCGAAGATGCCATCGAGGTGAGCGAGAAGGAAGCCAAGGAAGAGGATGAGCAACAGCAGAAAAGCCTCTTTATCCGTCTGCTCGATGCGTTGCTTGACGGTGGACGCGGCGGTGTGGATGTGGGCATTGCCATCATCCCCGGTGTGCTGATTATCTCTACTTTCGTGATGCTCTTCACCTTTGGCGCGGGTGCCGATGGTGCTTATGACGGTTCCGCCTATCAGGGTGTGGAGCTGTTGCCTTGGCTTGCCAACAAAATAGGCTTCCTCTTCGAGTGGCTGTTCGGCTTCCAAGACCCGCACCTGATTGCCTTCCCCATCACCGCTCTGGGTGCGGTAGGTGCCGCCTTGAGCCTGGTGCCCAATTTCCTCAGCCACGGATGGGTGGACGGGAATGCCATTGCCGTGTTCACTGCCATCGGTATGTGCTGGAGTGGCTACCTGAGCACGCATACCGCCATGCTCGACTCGCTGGGCTATCGCGACCTTACTCCCAAAGCCATTCTGGCTCATACCATCGGTGGTGTGGTGGCAGCCATAGTGGCACATTGGGCCTATCTGCTTTATGAATTGATTTGCTTATAATTTTTAGTTGGAGGTGTGTCAAAACGAAAAGGAACTGACATAATGATAGATTTTAGGCACGGATTACACGGATTAATCAAGAAGAAAACCGTGTAAATCCGTGTAATCCGTGCCTAAAAGAATGCGGAATGCATGTTTTGACACATCTACCCCTCCTTATGAAAGAACGCGTCCTTTTAGGCATGAGCGGCGGTACGGACAGCTCCGTTGCTGCCATTCGTTTGCAGGAAGCCGGTTATGAAGTAATCGGTGTGACGTTTCGTTTCTATGAGAAGGACGGAGAGACGGGATATCTGGACGATGCCCGTGCGCTGGCTTCGAGGCTGGGCATGGAGCATATCACTTACGATGCCCGTGCGTTGTTCCGGTCGCGCATCATCCGCTACTTCATCTCCGAATACCTGTCGGGGCATACGCCCGTCCCCTGCACCCTCTGTAACAACGAACTGAAGTGGCCGCTGCTGGCACAAATAGCCGACGAAAAGGGTATTTACTGGATTTCTACCGGACACTATGTCCGCAAGGTTCTGCAAGACGGGAAGTGCTACATTGCTCCTGCTGCCGACCGTGACAAGGACCAGACCTTCTTTCTGTGGGGCTTGAAGCAGGACATCTTGCGGCGCATGTTGCTTCCGATGGGCGACATCACCAAAGCGGAAGCCCGTGCTTTTGCGGCTGTCCGCGGTTTCCGGCAGGTGGCGATGAAGAAAGACAGCGTCGGTGTCTGCTTTTGCCCGTTGGATTACCGTTCCTTCCTGCGGAGCGAAGTGCCTGCGGAGCTGCTGCCCGGCAAGGGGCGGTTTGTAGATGAGACCGGTGTCTTGATAGGTTGGCACGAAGGTTATCCTTTTTATACTGTCGGTCAACGTCGGGGATTGGGGCTCCAACTGAATAAGGCGGTATTTGTCAAAGAGATTTCAGCAGAACGAAACGAAGTGGTGCTGGCACCGCTCTCCTCCCTCTACAAGCAGGAGATGTGGCTGAAGGAGTGGAATCTGGTGGACCGATGCCGTGTGTTGCAGGCGGCATCCGTCATCGTGAAGATACGCTACCGCAAGCAGGCGAACCGTTGTCGGGTGACGCTCACCGTGGAAGGCTTGTTGCATGTCCGCCTGATAGAGCCGTTGGAGTCTGTCGCATCGGGGCAGGCGGCGGCTTTCTATGATGATGCGGGGTTGCTGCTGGGGGGAGGAATTATAGTATGATGTCTATTCCTTTGTTTTTCAGCGATTTATTTTATGCCTGTCAGACACTTGTGTCTGTCATCTTGAACACTTGTGTCTGTCGTCTTGAACACAAGTGTCTATCATCTTGAACACAAGTGTCTGTCAAACCGAAAAATAAAGCCTGCTCAATCATGGGAAGAAGCAGGACTTTATGTTATATTTTTAGCGATTGTTCAGTTCCAGCATCTCTTCGATATACTCCCTTGTATTGCTCAGGCGCGGTATCTTATGCTGTCCGCCCAGCTTTCCTTTGCTTTCCAGCCAGTCGTGGAACAGGTCCTTGCGGGCAACGATGACTTCCAGCGGTTGCAGGGCAAGGTTGTTTTGCCGTTTTGCCTCGTAGTCGGAGTTTACCTCTTTCAGGGTGTCATCCAGTATTTGGGCGAATCTTCCTAAGTCGTCCGGCATCTGTGTGAACTCTATCAGCCATTGGTGGCGGCATTTGGCGTGCTCGTCCATGAATACGGGAGCGGCGGAGTAGTCTGAAACCAATGCGCCTGTGGCGGCACAGGCCTTGGTGATTCCTCTTTCGGCGTTATCCACTATCAGCTCTTCGCCAAAGGCGTTGATGAAATGTTTGGTGCGTCCGGTGATGACGAACTTGTAGGGGTTCTTCGAGGTGAACTTCACTGTGTCTCCAATCATATAGCGCCACAATCCGGCTGAGGTGGAGATGACCATGGCATAGTTCTTGTTCAGTTCCACCTCTTCGAGGCAGAAGATGCGCGGCTGCTCCTTGCCTACGTCTTCCAGCGGGATGAATTCGTAGAAGATTCCGTAGTCTATCATCAGCAGCATGGCGGGGTCGGCAGGGTCGTTTTGGGTGCCGAAATAGCCTTCGGAAGCGTTGTAGGTCTCCACGTAGTGCATTTTGCTGCTGCGTATCACCTCCTTGTATTGTTCGCGGTAGGGGGTGAATGCCACACCGCCGTGGAAGAAGACTTCCAGATTGGGCCATATCTCTTCCAAGCTTTGCTTGCCGCTTTTTTGGAGGATGTGTTTGATGAGCACCAGCATCCAGGAGGGCACGCCCGACAGGTTGCTCACGTTGGCGTGCAGTGTTTCGTTGGCAATGGCTTCTATCTTTGGCTCGAAGTGTTCCATCAGGGCGGTTTGCTTGCTTGGCACGCGGATGAGGTTCACCAGCGGGTTGATGTTCTCTATCAGGATGGCGGAGAGGTCGCCTACCAGGCTGTGGTTGGTGTTCAGGTTGGGGGCGTGGCTGCCTCCTAAGATGAGTCCTTTGCCGGAGAAGAAGCGGCTTTCGGGGTTTTGTCCCAAATAGATGGCCACGGCATCCTTGCCACCCTGGTAGTGCGTGTCTTGCAACGACTCCCGGCTGACGGGCAGGAACTTGCTCTTGTCGTTGGTGGTGCCCGATGACTTGGCAAACCAGCGTATCTCCGAAGGCCAAAGCAGGTTTTGCTCACCGGCGCGCAGGCGGGTGACGTAAGGCTTTATCTCTTCGTAGGCTTGTATGGGAAGACGCTTTTTGAAGTCTTCGTATGTGTGTATGGAGGCGTAGTCATATTTTTTTCCCCATTCGGTGTTTTCCGCCATTCGGACGAGGCGTTGCAGCACACGCTGTTGCAATTCACCGGCATGATGGGTGTATGCTTGCTCGATTTCTTTCAGGCGGGGGGCGAAATATGCCTTATTCAGAAGCTTGGTGATATTCATCGTTCTTTATGAAATCTTATTTTTAAACCGCAAAAGTAATCTTATTTATCGGCATCTCTATCTTTTTTCTCTTTTTTTTCTATCTTTACGGCGGGAATTAATGTGCAAATGCGAAGAAGGTGCTAATATGCCAATGACCATACGGCATGACAGCGCAGCCAATTGTTACATTACCATATTTATCACATTTGCACATTTATCACATTATCTATATGAGAATCGGAATTTTGACTTCAGGAGGCGACTGTCCCGGCATCAATGCCACTATCCGTGGCGTATGCAAAACAGCTATCAATCATTATGGAATGGAAGTAATAGGTATTCACAGCGGCTTTCAGGGATTGTTGACGAAAGATGTGGAGGCGCTTTCTGAGAAATCTTTGTCAGGATTGCTGAATCTGGGTGGCACCATACTAGGCACTTCGCGCGAGAAGCCTTTCAAGAGAGGGGGGCTGATGGATGGCGTGAACAAGCCCGCTTTGATAGAGCAGAATGTGAAGGAAATGGGGCTGGACTGCATTGTCTGTATCGGTGGAAACGGTACGCAGAAGACTGCTGCCAAACTCGCCGCGATGGGGCTGAACATCGTCTCCGTACCCAAGACCATCGACAACGATATCTGGGGGACCGACTTCTCTTTCGGCTTCGACTCCGCCGTCAGCATCGCTACGGATGCCATCGACCGCTTGCACAGTACCGCCAGTTCGCACAAGCGGGTGATGGTGATTGAGGTGATGGGGCATAGGGCAGGCTGGATTGCCCTCTACTCGGGCATGGCAGGCGGCGGCGATGTGATTCTGATACCTGAGATTCCTTATGACATCCACATCATTGGCGAGACTATCCTGAACCGCCTGAAGAAGGGGAAGCCTTACTCCATCGTGGTGGTTGCCGAAGGCATACAGACCGATGGCAGGAAGCGGGCCGCCGAATATATCGCACAGGAGATAGAGTATGAGACCGGCATCGAGACCCGCGAGACGGTGTTGGGCTATATACAGCGCGGAGGGTCGCCCACGCCTTTCGACCGCAACCTCTCCACCCGCATGGGCGGACATGCCACGGAACTGATTGCCACCGGGCAGTTTGGCCGGATGGTTACGTTGAAGGGGAATGAGATAAGTTCCGCACCGCTTGAGGAGATTGCAGGCAAACTAAAGTTGGTGACCGAAGACAATGACTTGGTGGTGCAGGGACGTAGGATGGGAATCTGCTTCGGATAAATCTTTTCCCGTCATTTCCTTTCTCAGAAATTTTGTTGTAGCCTCTTCCGCTGTTACGGCGGGGAGGCTGTTTTCTAAGGTGTCGTTTGTGCTGTTTTCGCTTCAGGAGTTTCTCCCACAGCGGTTTCTTCAATGGCTTCTTCGATGCCTGTTGCCGGGGTAGTCTCTGCAGCATGGTTCCGCTCCTTGGCTGTCTGAATCTCCTCCATGAAGGTGCTGTCACCCTTGATTTTCTTCAGTGCCATTCGGGCGGCATTCTGTTGCGATTCTTTCTTGGAATATCCCGTACCGGTTCCTGCCGACACGCCTTCGATGCGCACTTCGGTATGGAACATCGGGTTATAGTCCTTATCAAGCAGTTGCTCGATAAGCTCGAAGGAGACTTTCATTTTGTTCTTCTGGCTCCATTCGATGAGCTTCGACTTGAAGTTCACTTCCTTGCGCGACATCTTGTCCAGGTCGATGTAGTTCTTGAAAATCTTCTTTTCCATGAACTGCTTGCAACGTTCATAGCCTTGGTCCAGGTAGATGGCGCCGATAAAGGCCTCGAAAGCGTTGCCATACATGTAGCTGTTGTGCGAGGAAGAGCGGGTGGAGTATTTTACCAGCTTGTCCAGACCGATTTCCACGGCGAGCTTGTTCAGTGTCTCCCGCTGTACGATTTTGGAACGTGTGTTGGTGAGGAAACCTTCGCGGCGGCCTTCGAAATGCTTGTAAACGATGTCGCCCACGATGGCGTCGAGGATGGCATCGCCCAGAAACTCCAGCCGTTCGTTGTTGATGGGTCGTCCCTTCTCCGAACGCAGGGAGGTGGATTTGTGCAACAATGCCTGCTGGTATATTTTGATGTTGCGTGGAAAGAAACCGAGGATTCGGTAGAAACAAAAATAAGACTCTCTGTCCCTATGGAACAGGAGCCTTATTTTGTCTATTTGGTTACGTAACACGACCTTACTCTGCGTATTTCTTGAAAATAACACATGCATTATGACCGCCGAATCCGAACGTGTTGGACAGAGCCGCATTGATTTCGCGCTTCTGTGCCTTGTTGAACGTGAAGTTCAGGTCATAGTCGATGTTCTCATCATTATCACCCTCTTCGTGGTTGATGGTCGGAGGTACAATGCCGTTCTTGATAGCAAGGATGCTTGCGATGGCCTCTACCGCACCGGCAGCGCCCAGCAAGTGACCGGTCATTGACTTCGTGGAGCTGATATTCAACTCGTAAGCGTGCTGACCGAATACCTCTTTGATGGCTTTGGCTTCCGAAATGTCACCTACGGGAGTGGATGTGCCGTGCACATTGATGTAATCAATCTCCTCGGGTTTCATTTCCGCATCTTCCAATGCGTTCTGCATCACCAGTTTGGCTCCCAATCCTTCGGGGTGGGAGGCGGTGAGGTGATAAGCGTCGCCCGACATGCCTACGCCGCCCACTTCCGCATAGATTTTGGCACCGCGTGCTTTGGCGTGCTCCAGTTCTTCCAATACCAGGCAACCGCCGCCTTCACCCATGATGAATCCGTCGCGGCTTGCGCTGAACGGGCGGGAAGCTGTTTCGGGAGAGTCGTTACGGGTTGACAGGGCGTGCATGGCGTTAAAACCGCCTACTCCGCAAGCGGCGATGGCAGCTTCCGAACCGCCGGTCACGATGGCGTTGGCCTTACCCAGACGGATGAGATTGAAAGCATCGGCGATGGCGTTTGTAGAAGTGGCACATGCGGAACATGTCGAGTAGTTGGGGCCATGGAAACCGTACAGGATAGATATCTGTCCGGCTGCAATGTCCGAAATCATCTTGGGGATGAAGAACGGATTGAACTTAGGACCCATCTCTTTGCCGTTGAGGGCGTAGTTTCCTGCTTCCTCTTCGAAAGTGTGGATACCGCCGATTCCGGCACCGAAGATAACTCCAATTCTGTTTAAATCCTCATTCTCAATGTCAAGACCAGAATCGCTTACGGCTTCTTTGGCCACCGTGATGGCGAATTGTGTATATCGGTCCATCTTGCGGGCCTCTTTACGGTCTATATATTTGGTTGCATCGAAGCCTTTTACTTCGCATGCAAACTGAGTCTTGAAAAGGGATGCATCGAAATGAGTAATAGGTCCTGCTCCACTAACCCCATTCACCAGATTTTCCCAGAATTCGGAAACACTGTTGCCAATGGGAGTAATGGCGCCAAGACCTGTTACTACAACTCTTTTTAATTCCATGTGATAAGATAAATGGATTAAATTACCGTCCGTGTTCTTCGATGTAAGATACAGCATCGCCTACAGTGCCAATCTTTTCAGCTTGGTCATCGGGAATGGAGATACCGAACTCTTTTTCGAATTCCATAATAAGTTCTACAGTGTCAAGAGAATCTGCTCCCAGGTCGTTAGTGAAGCTTGCTTCGTTAGTAACTTCTGATTCTTCTACGCCCAATTTATCGACGATTATTGCTTTTACTCTTGCTGCAATTTCAGACATAACTTTAAGTTTTTAATTAATAATTTGTTTTATTTCTTTAAATTTGCGCTGCAAAGGAATGAATATTTATCATACCTCGCAAATATTTAATGAACTAAATATAGATTTTTGCACATTTTTCACGGTTTTGTGCATCAATTGTAAGAAGTTATGAGAAAAAACATTGCAATTTTAGCATCGGGAAGCGGTACGAATGCCGAGAATATCATCCGCTATTTCCGGGAAAAAGACTCGGCGTGTGTAGCTTTGGTTCTGACCAACAGGCAGAACGCATTCGTGTTGGAGCGTGCCAAGAAGCTGGAAGTGCCTTGCGCCTGTTTTGGCAAGAGCGATTGGGAAAGCGGGGAGCAGGTGTTGGCCACGCTCCGCGACTATCAGATAGATTTTGTGGTACTGGCGGGCTTCCTGGCACGTGTGCCTGACAATATCCTGCACGCCTATCCTGACCGGATGGTGAACATACACCCTTCGCTTCTGCCTAAGTTCGGCGGGAAGGGGATGTATGGCGACCGTGTGCACGAGGCTGTGATTGCCGCAGGCGAGAAGGAGAGCGGAATTACCATCCACTATACCAATGAGCGCTATGACGAAGGAGCCGTTATCTGCCAGGTGAAATGTCCGGTGCTGCCCGAAGATACGCCGGAAGAGCTGGCGCAACGCATCCACCGGCTGGAGTACGAGCACTATCCGCGGGTGATAGCAGAGTTGCTGCAATAGGCTCGTCTCCCATAGCCGGACAGCTGTCTCCGCAGGATGCCTCTGTCCGGCTATGCCTTTTTCGCGCACTTAGGGCAAACCCCTTTCAGCATGAAGTTGACGGACTTTACATGAAAAGAGTCCGGAACGGGAATGGAAGGGATGGGAATGTTCTCCAGGCAATAGACCTTCTCGCACTTTTCGCAATAGAAATGCACGTGCTGGTCGCTGATGCTGTGGTGGTCGTTGGGGCACACCTCGTATTTCAGCGAGCGGCTGCCATCGTTGATGAGATGCACCACATCCTTTTCGGCAAAAAGCTCGAGCACGCGGAAGATGCTCGCCTTGTCTATGGTGCAGAGTGCCTTCTCCAAGTCGGCAAGACTGACGGGAGAGGCTGTCTTCAGCAACTCCTTGAGGACAAGCGTCCGGTTGGGAGTGGGCTTGATTCCTTTCTGGCTCAGGAAACCGGATATATCGATAGAATCCTTCATGATTAATTTTTTTCGGCAAAGATACTATAAAATAGCAGTAATCGGATGGCAAAAGCTTCACCTTAAAATTGCAAACGGGTTGCATGGAAAATGACATAACTTTGCGACTCCGAAAAACAATCCACGGCGGAAAAGCCGGATACTGAAAATTTATAGATATGGAAATTCTGAATTCACTACTGTTTATGCTCAACGAAATGTCGCCTTACATCCTGTTGGGCTTTCTGATAGCAGGCGTCATGCACGCCTTTGTTCCGCAGCAAACTTTTGCGCGTCATCTTTCCGGGACGGGCTTCAAAGCGGTGGTCAAGTCGGCGTTGATTGGCATTCCGCTGCCGCTTTGTTCTTGCGGGGTGCTGCCCACCGCCATCGCCATGCGCCGTAACGGAGCGTCGAGGGCAGCTTCCACGGCTTTTCTTGTGGCCACTCCGCAGACGGGTATCGACAGTATTGCCGCCACCTGGTCGCTTCTCGGACCTGCCTTCGCTCTCATCCGTCCCATTGCGGCCCTTGTCACGGCCATATTGGGGGGTGTCGCCGTGGGCAAGACGGAAAAAGAAGATGCCGCCGGGGTGCCTGCCGCGGAGAAGGAGGCCGAGGCACCCGATGGGAGGAGTTGGAAAGAAAAATGCCTGGATGCCTTGAGGTATGGCTATATCGACCTTGTGGGCAGCATCGGGGGATGGCTGGTGACGGGACTGATTGTGGCCGCGTTGATTACCGTTTATGTTCCTGCCGACTTCTTCTCCGTTCTTGGCAGCCGGCCGATTTTCTCGATGATTGCGGTGCTGATTATCGCCGTTCCGATGTATGTGTGTGCCACAGGTTCCATCCCCATCGCCATGTCGCTGATGCTTAAGGGACTCTCGCCGGGCACCGCACTGGTGCTTCTGATGGCGGGACCGGCGGCGAATTTCGCCTCATTCACTTTAATCTCCAGAGAGATGGGGCGTAAGTCCACCATCCTCTATCTGGCCTCTATCATCATCGGTGCCATCGCGTTCGGACTGGCCATCGACTATCTGTTGCCTGCCGAATGGTTCAGTCTTGCAAACATGCAGGCGGTGGCGGCACATCGTCACGGGGTCGATTGGTTTCCCACCCTTTGCTCCATCTTTCTGGTGGTGTTGCTCGTTGTCGCCTTTCTAAAGGGGCACACGCATGCTGCTGCAACCTCCTCTCCGAAGGCCAGGGAATATACCATCAAGGGGATGAACTGCTCGCATTGCCGGGCGGCGGTGATGAAGAGCATCGAGGCCGTCGAAGGAGTGACGCAGGTCAGCGTCGATCTCGCTACCGGCAAGGCGTTTGTCGAAGGTGGGCAGAAGGACGAGGATGTCATTGCTGCGGTTCGGAAAGCGGGGTTTGATGTAGAAGAATAAGCTTTAATCTGCCTGTTGGCGGAATTAATTTGCAGATTGCTGTTTCTAATGTGTTGATTATCTGGTGTTGAAAAATAGGCTGACAGACACTTGTGTTCAGCGTGACAAACACTTGTGTTCAAGCTGACAGACACAAGTGTTTGAGACGACAGACGCAAGTGTCTGTCAAACCGATGAATATAGGGGGAATTGCAGGAGTGATTTCTTTGCTGATTTAATTCCGCCAACGGCTTTAATCTTTATTTTGACACTCCTGTCGAATCCTTCTTGTTGAAATAATCGAACCGGATGATCATATCCGATACGATGTGTGCTTCGCGTGCTCGTTCCAACGCTTGTCCGTCTGTTTCTTCTCCTTCGACATTCATTTGAGAGCCGACGGCGAATCCCTTCTTTTGCGGGTTGAGGATGCTTTGCCCCATTCCGGTCCAATGATAGTCATCCAGTTGCAACAGGTTCAGTAGCGTGGGATACATATCGATTTGTCCCATTACCTTTTCATAGCGCATCCCTACGGGGGAGTTGACGACGATGAACGGGGTGAATTGCTTGTCGGAGACGATACCTTTGCCGGCAGGGGTGTTGCACAATTCGTTGCGGTAGCTTGCCAATCCCTCGTGGTCGCCTGCGATGACTATCAGGGTTTCCGCGTATTCGGGGCGCGTCTTTAGGTACTCGATGAATTTGCCGATGGCTCTGTCTGTGTAGTTGGCAACGGTCATATAGTTGTTCATCACTTCGGGGATGGACGGGGAGAACGAGACCTGTTTCCATTCGTTGGGTATGTGGAAAGGGGTGTGTCCCGAATGGGTGACGAATTGCAGATAGACGTTCTCTCCCTCTTTCCAGACTTCTCCTTTCTCCATCTTTTCCTGACATTGGGCAAAGAAGGAGCCGTCGCTCACACGTTTGCGGCTGCCGTATGCTTCGGTCAGTTGAAAGTCGGGATGAGAGAGGATGGTGTCGATGCCGAAACTCCGGGCGATTGCTCCCTGGTTCCAGATTTTCTGTTTATCGATGGTCAGCAAGTAGTTGCGTGTGTTCCGCTTCTCTTTCAGGGCTTTGGGCAACGAGTAGTAGAGGTTGTCGGGATAGAACACGCTATAGACACCTGTGTTGAGGGGCAGCAGACCGGCACACAGCAGCAGTTGCGCATCGATGGAGCGCCCTCCTTTCGCCTGTGTCAGCATGTGCGGGGCATATAACGTGGTGGAGTCTTTCAGCAGATTGTTGAGGTAGGGGGTGATTTCTTGATTCTCTACGGTTTGTTCCAGCACCCAGCTCTCCAGTGATTCGGCAAGGATGACGATGCAGTTGTTCCGGGGCGAGGTGGTTGGCGGAAGAGGTTGCATCGGGGGCTTCTGGGCGAGCCATGTCTCTATCTCTTGCCGCTTCTCCGGGGTAAATGCGGGGGCTGTTTCGATCAGGTCGTAGTACATCCCGCCGAAGAGTGTGTACATGGGAACACAGCAGGCATAGAGGCGGGAGTGGAATCTCGCTTCTTCGTATTTTTGCTTGAAACCTCCTTGCAGTTGTAAGGTGATGCCGAACACGATGCAGAGGAGGGCAAGTGTGGTGAGGCAGGGCAGGCATATCGTCCGGCGTGGGCTCTCTTTTCTTCTGATTCTGATATAGATGTAGAGGGTGGCGATGGTGGAAACGGGAAACAGTGAATCGTACCAACGCACAGAGTCATAGACACTTTGGGTGAAATCTGCCAGGTTTCCCGCCAGTAGATAGCTGCTCAGGGGGATGGCGGTATAGTAGGTGCGATAATACATCAGGTTGGCGATGAACAGCATATCAAGTAAGAAAAGTACCACGCCCTGCACCTTCCAGCATCGGAAGAGGGAATATGGGGTCAGCAGTACCATCGTGGCGATGAGGTTGGTGGCGTATAATTCGTAATGGGAAAACGGGGCGAAAGTTGTGTAGATACACCAAATGACGTTGAGCAAAATGAATTTCAGGAAGATGCTTGTGCCGAATAGCCAAGTGAACTTATCAATCATCCAACTCTGCGGATTGCCATAGCGAATATATTTTTTCATCATCGTGCATTGTATATAATGCACACAAAGGTACCACATATATTAGGAATACCTATGACTTTTATGTTAATGTTCGTAAATGACCGTGTACGCCTCTTTCTCCCTTCTTAGCGGGTAGTCGCCGCGCAGCTTTTCGAAGAGTTCGGGGTGCGCTTTCAGGGCTTCGCTGTCTCGTTGCGGGTCGTACATTTGCAGATAGGCTTCTGCGGGTGTGCTTGCGGCAATCACGGCGTGTTCCGGCTGAGGCGGAAGAATGCGATAGTCGGCTTCGATGTGGAAGAAGCGGCACAGTGCGTCCAGCGACATGCGTGTGGCGTTTGCCTTCCCGTCTGCGGAGTAGCCGGCAATGTGGGGAGTTCCGATGAACACCTTATTCAATAGGGTGAGGTTGATGTCCGGTTCGTTCTCCCAAACGTCAATGACGGCATCCGACAGCTGTCCGCTTTCCAGTGCGTCCAGCAGCGCTTGTGTCTCGATTACTTCCCCGCGTGAGGTGTTGATGAGGACGGGACGGCGTTTCAGCGAACGGAAGAAGGCGGCATCGCCTAAATGGAAGGTCTTGTATTTTCCTTCTTTATATAGAGGGACGTGGAAGGTCAGTATGTCGCATCGCTCGGCCAACTCCTGCAGGGAGCGGAAGTCGGCGCTTCCCTCGCGATCCTGTCTCGGCAGGTCGTTCAGCAGCACTTTCAGTCCCAGGCCGTGTGCCATCTGTGCCACCTTGCTGCCCACATTTCCCACGCCAACGATGCCGATGGTGGCTCCCGCCAGCTTCCTGCCCCCGGTCTGCTCCAGCAGCAGGAGTGCGGAGTGTACGTATTGGGCCACGGAGGCCGAATTGCACCCGGGCGCATTGGTCCAGGCGATGCCCGCTTTCCGGCAGTAGTCCGTGTCGATGTGGTCGAAGCCGATGGTGGCGGTGGCTATGAAGCGTACGTTGCTCCCCTCCAGCAACTCGCGGTCGCAGCGGGTGCGTGTGCGGACAATCAGGGCATCGGCATCTTTCACCAACTCCGGGGTGAAGTCCTTGCCGGGCGCATAGACCACGCTGTCGGCTATCCGTTCGATGGCTTCTTTGATAAAAGGAATCTTGTTGTCGATGATGACTTTCATAGGCTCTGTCTATATGGGATGACAAAGCTAAGCAAACTTTTCGACATGTCCAATTATTGCCTTTTTTTATTTCTTTGATGCCCACGGTTCTTTTAAAGCAGTTTAAATCCCATTTGTCGGTTGATAATTCCTCTGAGTGGATTTGAGAATTAAAATTGTTTACATAGGGCGTTCCCCTCCCGAAAAATCTATTATGCTCTGTTCTTTTTGTCTGCGTCTTTTCCGCCCCTTACCTGCTCCGTAGTTTCTTCGGACGTTCTTCGGACGTTCTTCGGACATTCTTCGGTCCTAGGGAGTGGAGTT